>NZ_JHVK01000023.1 GCF_000620105.1 Microvirgula aerodenitrificans DSM 15089
TCGATACGCTCGTCGGCGGCTTCGTCGTCAGTGCGGTGGTAGCGAATGACGCGAACGGCAAGGAGACGATTGTCGTGGACGGTGACGGTCGGGGTAGCCTGGCAGCGGCTGGCAGTGCCTGCGTCAGGGAGCGTAGCGGTGGCCATGGCAAGTGCACCTTGTTGCGAGGGAGTGAAGAAGGGGCGGAGCGTCTCCGGCTGCATCGGCATGGGCCCGGTACAGATGCCGGGCTCACACATTCCGCCCCTCTGGTTCACACTATAAGAAGCAGGTCTCAAGTTTCACCCGCCAGCCGCCAGACGGTTAGCGTGCGCTTAGCGCGCTCCGGGTCCCGTCGCGGCGGGCAAACCAGTCGTCAAGAGAGTCGGCTGCATTCAGTACATGCTGACGCAGGAAGGCTGCGGCACCGATGGCATCCTTGCTGCGGCACAGCGCCAGCAGATGGGTGTGTTCGGCCTGGGCCCGGTCTGCAAAATTGGTCAGCAGAATCTGCATTCGCGTATAGCGATCGGTGCGGTTGTGCAGTGACTCGACCAGGGCCATGGTCTGCGGTCGTCCGGCAGCACGATACAGCGCGATATGAAAACGGGCATTCAGCGTGCCCCAGTGGGCAATGTCGTGTCGTGCCAGAGCCGTCTCGAATTCGGCCAGCGCGGCGGCCGCTTCGTCGATATCGGCGGCACACTGGCGCGGCACGGCGCGCAGCAGCAGATCGCTTTCGACCAGAGCACGGATATCGAGCAGTTCGCGTACATCATCCAGCGACAGCTCGGTCACCACCGCGCCGCGATGATCGAAAATCCGGACCAGCCCTTCGGCTTCCAGTTGCCGCAGGGCTTCCCGCACCGGCACGCGGCTGACGCCGAACTCCTGCGACAGGGCCTCCTGGCGCAGCTGGGTGCCACCGGTCAGGTCTCCGGTCAGGATGCGGTTGCGCAATGCCTCGGTCACGGCGGAGGTCAGGGTCTGGCGCGAAACACGCAGGTCGGGGGCGGTCATGGCGGTTTTGAGGGCAGTCGGAAAGGAAAGGGGACAGGCGGCAAGCGCACGATAGCGGTTGCCGCCTGCAGCGTCCAGCGCGGGTCAGTGCAGCGGCATGACCGGGCGGCAGGCCAGTGCGTCGTCGATGACGGCCTGCACCCGGACCCGTTCGTCACCGGTCAGTGGCAGCCGCGGCGCACGCACATGGCCGGTCCCGTAGCCGACCGCAAGTTCGGCCAGCTTGATGTTCTGCACCAGCTTGGTCGATACGTCGAGATGCAGCAGGGGGGCAAACCAGCGGTACAGGGCCAGCGCCTCGGCCAGACGGCCGGCGCGCATCAGCCTGTAGATGGCCACGGTTTCCTGCGGAAACGCGCAGACCAGCCCGGCCACCCAGCCCTGCACGCCGGCCGCCAGGCTTTCCAGCGCCAGGTCATCGACGCCGGTGAAGACGGCATAGCGGTCGCCGACGGCGTTGAAAATGTCGGTCACGCGGCGCACGTCGCCGCTGGACTCCTTGATCGCCTGGAATTTCGGCTCGTCGGCCAGCTCGGCCAGCATGTCTGGCTTGATGTCGACCCCGTAGGCGAGCGGGTTGTTGTAGATCATGACCGGCAGGTCGCTGGCCGCCGCCACGGCACGGTAGTGCACCAGCGTTTCGTGCCGGTCGGACAGATAGCGCATGCCCGGCAGCACCATCAGTCCGTGCGCACCCCGCTGCTGGGCGTCGGCGGCAAAGCGGCAGGCGTCACGCGTGCTGTTCTCGGCCACGGTGACCAGCACCGGCACCCTGCCGTCGGCCGTTTCCAGGGCGATCTGCAGGACATCGAGTTTTTCTGCAGAACTCAGTGTCGAGTTTTCCCCCAGCGACCCGACCATGACCAGCCCGTCGGCGCCACAACGGATCTGCCAGTCGTACAGTTTCTGCATCGCGGCGGCATCCAGCTCGCCGTCCGCGGTGAATTGGGTCGTGACGGCGGGAAACACGCCGGACCAGTGGATCGCTTTTTGCATGGGTTTCTCCTGTAGAGGGGCTGGCGGGGTCAGGGGGCGCCGCGGCCAGAGTCGGGCGCTCCATAAATTGTATACAATATTCAAAAATAATCAGCCGGATTGTCATCGCATGGGGGCGCTCAGGCGCAGGGCCGCTTTTTCCGGGGCAGAATGGCAAGAAATCCATCAGTTTTCGCGCGAAATCCCGTGCGGCAGAGGTCGTCGGCTACGGGAAAAAAGCCGGTTGCACTGTTTGACAGTATTTTGTATACAAATACGAAGACATACCCGACAAGGATGCGACGCATGGACCGGATGGTTTTCGAATGTATCGACGGGCATACCTGCGGCAACCCGGTCCGTCTGGTGACCGATGGTGCACCCGTGCTGAACGGTGACACCCAGGCCGCGCGGCGCGAGGACTTCCTGGCCCGTTTCGACCGGATTCGCACCGGGCTGATGTTCGAGCCGCGCGGGCACGGGCAGATGTCGGGTGCTTTCCTGTATCCGTCGACGCGGGATGACTGCGATATCGCCGTGCTGTTTATCGAAACCAGTGGCTGCCTGCCGATGTGCGGCCATGGCACCATCGGTGTGGTGACGATGGCGATCGAACACGATCTGGTGACGCCGCGCACGGCGGGCGAGCTGATGCTGGATACGCCGGCCGGTCCGGTGCGGGCACGCTATACCCGGAGCGGGGACAAGGTGACCTCGGTCCGCATCACCAATGTGCCGTCCTTCCTGTTCCGGCGCGATGTGCCCGTCGAGCATCCGGCACTGGGCCCGCTGACGGTGGATATCGCCTATGGCGGCAATTTCTATCCAATTGTCGACAGCCAGCCCAATTTCCGCGACATGGCCGACTACTCGCCGGCGCAGCTGATCGAATACGGTCGCACGCTGCGCGAGCTGATCGATCGCGATCATCCGGACATCGTCCATCCGCTGCATCCGACCATCCGCGGCGTGCGCCACGTGCTGTGGACCGGTGCGCCGCGCATGGCAGGATCGGATGCACGCAATGCCGTGCTGTACGGCGCTTCGGCCATCGACCGCTCACCATGCGGGACCGGTACCTCGGCCCGGCTGGCGCAGCGGGTTGCCCGAGGCTGGCAGGACCCGGCGCGGCCGTTCGTGCATGAAAGCATCATTGGCAGCCAGTTTGTTGCCCGGGTCGAGCAACTGACCGAAGTGGGGCCGCACGCGGCCATCGTGCCGAGCATCGAGGGCTGGGCCAGGGTCACCGGCTACAACCGCATCGTGCTCGATCCGGCGGACGATCCGTACGCCTTTGGCTTCGAGCTTGCCTGATGAACGCGCCGGGAACGACCCGTGGACAGGTCATCATCGTCGGCGCCGGCATTGTCGGCATCGGTGCCGCGCATGCGCTGCTGGATGACGGCTGGCAGGTGACGCTGCTCGAACGTCACCTGCCGGCGCGCGGGGCGTCATACGGCAATGCCGGCGCCTTTGCCGTCAGCGACATCATTCCCCTGTCATCGCCGGGCATCATTCGTCAGGTGCCGGGCTGGCTGCTGGATCCGTGCGGGCCGCTGGCAGTGCGCTGGCGCCATCTGCCGACGCTGGCGCCGTGGCTGTGGCGGTTTGTCCGGGCCGGCCACCCGGCGCGGGTCCGTACCCTGACCCGGGCCATGGCCGCGCTGCTGGGCCGGGTCGATGCCGACTATGCACCGCTGATCGCGGCAGCCGGACTGACGCCGATGTGGCGACGGCGGGGTTCGCTGACCCTGTATCCGTCGCTGCGGGCGCGGGATGCCGACGCGGCCGCCTGGCGCAGCCGGCGCAGTTTCGGCATCCGCTGCATCGAAGTGGCCGACAAGGAACTGGCACAGCTTGAGCCCGGGCTGTCCGCGCCCTGGCATCAGGCAGTCAGGGTACCGGCCTGGTCTCATGTCGACGACCCGTACCGTTTTGCTACCGGCCTGCATGCGGCGGCGCTGGCGCGCGGAGCCCGCTCCGTGCAGGCAACGGTCGACCGGGTCGATCACGAACACGGGCGGGTGCGGGGTGTGGTGCTGGACGATGGCCAGCGGATCGCTGCTGATGCGGTGGTCATTGCCGCCGGCATCGACAGCGACCGCTTTACCCGCCAGCTGGGCCTGCGGGTGCCGCTGGAGAGCGAACGCGGCTATCACGTCACGCTGCCGCAGGCCGGCATCGAGCTGAACCATTTTCTGCAGCCGGCCGGCGAGGGCTTTGTCATCCTGCCGATGGGAGACGGTGCGATCCGGCTGGCCGGTACGGTCGAACTGGCCAGCCGTGACGCGCCGGAGAACTGGGCGCGCGCCCGGGTGCTGATCGACAAGGCGCGTCGCATCCTGCCGCCGTTCTCGACCGCTGACATGAGCCAGTGGATGGGCAACCGGCCGTCGCTGCCGGATACGCTGCCGATTATCAGTGCCGCACCCGGCGTGGACCGGTTGCTGTTCGCGACCGGACATGGTCATCTGGGCCTGACGCTGGCGGCGACCACCGGTCGTCTGCTGGCCGACCTGCTGGCCGGGCGCGACAGCGGCATCGACCTGGCGCCCTATGCGGCCACGCGGTTCTGAATCGGCGCTGGCGCCGCGCATTTCTTGACGCAAGCCGTTCTGATATCCCGCCGGGGGCCCGACCGGCAGGGAAACAACGATAACGGGTCGAGTCACCATCACAAGGAGAAGCACGCATGAGATCGCATCGAGTACTGCCCCGACGGCTGGCGCTGTGTACCCTGCTGGCCCTGTGTGCGGGTCATGCCGCGGCCGACCAGATCGTCAGGATCGGGTTTGCGTCGCCGCTGTCCGGCCCGCAGGCACACTATGGCAAGGACAATGAAAACGCCAGCAAGATGGCGATAGACGACCTGAACGGCAAGGGGCTGGTCATCGGCGGCCAGAAGATATCGTTCCAGCTGGTCACCGAGGACGACCAGGCCGACCCGCGCATCGGCACCCAGGTGGCGCAGCGCCTGGTCGACGCCGACGTCAAGGCGGTGATCGGTCACTTCAATTCCGGGGTGTCGATTCCGGCCTCGAAGATCTACAGCGATGCCGGCATTCCGCAACTGTCAGTATCGACCGCCGTGCCGTATACCCGTCAGGGACTGAAGACCGCATTCCGGCTGGTCGGCAGCGATGGACAGGTCGGTTCGGCGCTCGGTCACTTTGCCGTCAAGGAACTGAAAGCGAAAAGCATCGTCGCCATCGATGACCGTACCGCCTATGGTCAGGGCATCGCCGATGAATTCATCAAGGCGGTGCAGGCCAATGGCGGCAAGGTGGCGCGGCGTGAATACACCAACGACAAGGCGGCCGATTTCGCCGCGATCCTGACCGCCATCAAGCCGCTGAAACCGGACGTCATTTTCTATGGCGGCGCCGATGCGCAGGCTGCCCCGATGGTCAGGCAGATGAAGCGGCTCGGCATCAATGCGCGGCTGATGGGGGGCGACATGCTGAATACGCCCAAATTCATCGAACTGGCCGGTGCCGACGCGGCTGGTGAATTTTCCGCCGTGCCCGGGAGCACACTGGCATCGCGACCGGCCGGCAAGGTCTTCGAGCAGCGCTACAAGGCGCGTTTCAAACAGGACGTAGTGCTGCTCGGCCCGCAATTCTACGATGGCGTGATGCTGGTCGCCGAGGCGATGAAGCAGGCCAACTCGACCGATCCGGCCAGATATCTGCCGGTGCTGGCAAAAATCAGCTACCGCGGCGTGACGGCCGACTTCACCTTTGACAGCCATGGCGACCTGAAGCAGGCGCCGGTGACCATTTCCGAGGTAAAGAACAACAAGTGGGAAACCCGCGCCATCGTCCGCTGAGCCGGCGGCAGGCAGGCACCATGCCCCGATCGTGCATGGTGCCTGTTCAGTAATGGATATCGCGTCGTGCTCCGCAAGCCAGGCATCGCCAGCGCAGGCCATGCCTCCCATGGCACAGCACGCAGGGACCACTGCAGTCGGGACAGCGCTCGCCCCGTCCGTGGCGCCAGCCGTGCAGTCGCCACACGCCGCGCCCGAACAGCACCAGGGCCGCCAGCGCCAGGCAGGCAGCCAGGAAGCGCAGCACCACGGCCTTGAGCAGATCGTAGGCGGGAAGCAGGGCGGGGTGGTGCGTGACCGGCATCAGATCGAGATGAACCAGCCATTCGCACAATCCGGCCAGCCCGGCGAGCAGGACGACCGGACTGAGCAGATTTGAAACCAGCCGAAACGTGGAGAAGGGCATGCCTGATTATGGCATTGATTGCCCATGCCATGACAATGACGTTAAATGTGTCAGTCACATCAAGTGAATAAGGTCGGCGTCTTGACCTTTCAATCAAAAAACCCCTATATGCTTATGAGTGCCAAGACACATCACTGCCCGCTGGCGGGCAGACTACAAGGAGACCGGCATGGAAAGCAGAAAGAGCTGGATCATCGCTGGCGCAGTCATCATCGTTGCCCTGATCTGCGTCTTTGTCTGGCGGTCCGGCGGACACTATCCGCAGGAAGGCCCGCTGGCGCGTCCGGATGTCGTGTTCCGGGACCCGGAATCCGGCAGCGTGCGCCAAGTAGAAGCTTACCTGAAGCAGAAATATCCTACCGCCGGCGAATACCGTGGCGGCAGCTGGTCCAGCATTGTCCAGCGCAGCGATGGGACCTACATGGTTGAGCACAAGTACCGGGTGTGGAATTCGGCCGGCAAAATGCTCGATTACGACCAGACTTTTATTCTGGATGCCGAGGGTAATATCCTGTCTGTACTCGATCACCACTAAAAGAATAATGGAAAAATTGCAGATTTTTCCGTAATTCGAGGGTATTTTCGTACGTCAATTTAAGCTTTATGCCATCGATATGGCGGGATTCAAATGGCTAGACTGCGAACTGGTCACTACCGACCAGCGAGCAGGAGATCCTCATGCAATCCCTTCCTCATACTGTTCACACACAGTCCCGGCGTCATTGGTCCCGGCGTTGCATCGCCGCCTTGTTCCGCGTCAGCGGTGCCATGGCCGTTGGTGCGGTGCCGATCGCGGAAGCCAGCAATGACTACCGCCAGCGCACTGCCGACAATCAGCGGCAGCAGCTTGCCGCTGCCGGTATTCCCGCCGGCATGATCGATGACGCCCTGTCCGGCCTGGCGCAGCCCGCCGGGCAACGCCCGGTGACCGATGCCGGCAATGGCCGGCCATCGTCATCACTGCCTTCCTATCCCCGCCTGTCCAGCGGCATACCGATCTCCAGCACGAAGAAGGGACCGTCGATACAGGGAGAGCGCCGCGCGACCGGTGTGTCCCGGCTGTCCAGCGGCATACCGATCTCCAGCACGAAAAAGGGGCCACCGATCCGGCGCGTGAAGTCGGCGTTGTCGACTGGCAATTATCTGGACAAATCACTGCGACCGACCCGGATGCTCGGCAAGCACTTCGGGCGCGTAGCGGACAATGTGGCCGAAGATGGCTCCGGCTTCGGCATCAATCTGGTCAGCCGCGGCCAGCCGGGCACGCGCATCGGCGATGCCAGCTATGGCATGGTGGTCATGCAGCAGCGTTTCACCCTTGGTGACGACGCGCAGTTGACCACGCGTTATGGCATTGCCCGGCTGCAGGCGGGCAGCAGTAATGGCGTCAGCCAGTTCGCCGGCCTGCGTCACGTGCAGACCCTGGATGCCGGGCTGAAGCTGGAAAGCGAATTCCACTACGCGCGGCACCAGTCCGGCCAGCAATACGAACCGGGCAGCGAGCCTCGCCGCGATCAGCTGGCCGGTCAGATTGCCGTGGCACTGCCTTACGCGGTGGGCACCGGCATGAAGGTCGAGCCGTTGTTCGGGCTGGCGCTGCGTCATGATCGGGAGATGGCACTGAATGCGCGTGCCGGTTCCGGCGATCTGCTGCGACTGTCAGCGCAGAGCGACAAGGCGCTGGATGGCGTGCTGGGGGTTCGCCTTGCCTTCCGTGGCGCCGAGGCCCGCGAGGGACGGGGGTGGCGGATCGATGCCGAAGCGCTGGCGCGGCCGCAGCTGTACCGGCAGGACAGCGGGCGCAGCGCCCACTGGGCCGACGACGTCGACACCCGCGTGGCCTTGCCGGGAAATCCGCGCAGCCGTTTCGGCTACGACGGGCGCCTCAGCATCAGTCATCGCAGCAAGGACCGGAGCCTGCTCAGTGTCAGCGCCTATGCCAGCCGCAGTGACGGCATGAATGACCGGGGAATCATGACGACGTATCAGTCGTCATTCTAGTCGCCGGATAAGGCAAAAGACGTGACAGCGGCCTGGTTAACCCGGGCCGCTGGCTGCTTCCTTATTCCCTGTTCCCTTAACGGGATCAAGATTTCCTTGACGGGATCAAGCAGGTTCGGCTGCCTCGTTTTCGATCAGTGCCAGAGCGGCGAACGGATCGTAGGCCTTCCATTGCTGGGCCGGGGAGCCATTGAAGGTATATCCCCAGATCGGCTGGCCGTCGGTAGCCACCCGGCTCTTCACGTCAATGACCAGCGACGTATTGGCCAGGGAAGTGATATAGCCACCCTTTATCAGGAAGCTCCATTGCTGGGTCGGGGTCGGGGTGCCGTTGTACGGCGACAGCACCAGCGGCACCTGGTTGCCGGCCTGGCCATTGGCAAAGTCGATGGCCAGTGTGTTGCCACTGGCGGTCAGCAGGATAACGTTCTTGGCCAGATCGACATCCCAGATGGCATTGCGGCCGCCGCTGATCTTGCTGAGTACCAGCGGGGAGCCACTAATCTGGTCAGGCACACCGATGGCGAAGCTGGTATTGAGTTGCCACTGAATGATTTTCTGCTGAGTCGACATATAAGGCCTCCTTGGAATTATGCCCTCAGAATGGAAGGCACGTATTCGTCATAGGAGGCTTTGCGCCGTGCCGCAATGGATGGCTACCGGCCATTCGACAGCCGGTAGCCATATTTGCAGGGAAACGGGGTGAGTCGCCGGTTCAGCTGTCGAGTCCGGCCTGCACCAGTTCGGCCGCGCGCAACACTGCCCGGGCCTTGTTGCGGGTTTCGGCCCATTCGCTTTCCGGCACCGAGTCGGCGACGATGCCGGCGCCGGCCTGCACGTACAGCGTCTGGTCCTTGATCACCGCGGTGCGGATGGCGATGGCAAGGTCCATGTCGCCATTGAAGCCCAGATAGCCGACCGCGCCGGCATAGATGCCGCGCCGGGTCGGTTCGAACTCGTCGATGATTTCCATCGCCCGCACCTTGGGCGCGCCGGACAGGGTGCCGGCCGGGAAGGTGGCCTTCAGTACGTCCAGATTGCTCATGTCCTCGCGCAGGCGACCCTCGACGCTGGACACGATATGCATCACGTGCGAATAGCGCTCGATCACCATCTGGTCGGTCACCCTGACCGAGCCGATCTCGGTCACGCGGCCGATGTCGTTGCGGCCGAGGTCGATCAGCATCACGTGCTCGGCGATTTCCTTCGGGTCCGCCAGCAGCTCTTCCGCCAGCTGTTCGTCCAGCTCGCGGGTGGCGCCGCGCGGCCGGGTGCCGGCGAGCGGGCGCACGGTCACGGTGCGGTTTTCCTGGCGGACCAGAATCTCCGGCGAACTGCCGACCACGTGAAAATCGTCGAAGTGGTACAGGAACATGTACGGCGACGGGTTCAGGCTGCGCAGCGCGCGGTACAGCGCCAGCGGGCTGTCCGCAAACGGCATGATCATGCGCTGGCTCGGCACCACCTGCATCACGTCGCCATCGACGATATAGCGCTTGATGTCCTCGACGGCCTGCTTGAAGGCCGCCTCGCCCATTTCCGATTGTGCCTCGGTCCGCTGCGACGGCGTCGACAGCGGCAACGGGACCGGTTCGCGCAGCCGGGCGCGCAGCTGCGCGAGCCGGGCCTGCGCTTTCTGCCAGGCATTCGGCACCGCCGGGTCGGCATACACGACCAGGTACAGCTTGCCGGACAGGTTGTCGACTACGGCCAGTTCCTCTGACTGCATCAGCAGGATGTCCGGCGCACCGATCGGGTCCGGCTTGGCCGGGCGTGCGGCCAGCTTTTTCTCGATCAGCTTGATGGTTTCATAGCCGAAGTAACCGACCAGACCGCCGGTAAAGCGGGGCAGGGCCGCTTGCGGCGGGGTGCGGAAGCGTTGCTGGAAAGCTTCGATAAAGCCGAGCGGATCGCCATCCTGGCTCTCGACCACCCGGTCGCCATGTTCGACCTGCACCCGGGTGCCAATCACCCGCAACCGGGTCGAAGACGGCAGGCCGATAAACGAGTAGCGGCCGAAGCGCTCGCCACCGACCACTGATTCCAGCAGGTAGGTGTACGGCGCATTGGCGAGTTTCAGATAGACCGACAGCGGGGTGTCGAGGTCGGCGAACAATTCCAGCGTGACCGGAATGCGGTTGTAACCTTCGGCGGCATAGCGCGCGAAATCGTCTTGCGTCATGAGGGAAGCCCAATCAGGGTAAGGCAGTCAACAGGGAGGGGTGGCGGCCGGAACATCAATTCAGGCTTGCCATCGCCAGCTCGCCGGATTGGGCAGGAATTTCATGTCATGCAAACGGGGTGAGTCGTGATCAGTGCCGATTCTTAACGAATTCGACCGCATCGGCAAGCGTGGCGGCGATGTAGTCTGCCGCGTAGCTGCTGACGTCTTCGTAGCCGTAGCTGACCGAGATCGCCAGGCTGCCGGCATTGCGCGCGCACAGCACGTCATTGATCGAATCGCCGACCATGGCGATTTCCCGCGTCTGGATGCCCAGCGTGTGGGCCACATGGTGCAGCGGCTGTGCGGACGGTTTCTTTTCCGGCAGCGAGTCGCCGCCGACCTGAAGCGCGAACCACGGCGCGAGTTCGAGCCGGGTTGTCAGCTTTTCCGCCAGGGCGATCGACTTGTTGGTGACCAGCGCAATGGCGTAGCCGTTGTCGCGCATCTGCTGCAGCGCATCGAGCACGCCGGGATAGACCCGGGTGTGCACGTCGATATGGTCGCCATACCAGGCGAGGAACACGTTCATCGCCTCGGCGTGCTGTTCGAGCGGCACGCTGCCATCGCGCAGATCGGTCAGCGCCCGGTGGACCAGCGTGGCCACGCCGTCGCCGACGTGGCTGCGGATGCGGTCTTCCGCCAGCGGCGGCAGATGGAAATGGCGGCGAACCTGGTTGGCGGCGGCGGACAGGTCGGGGATCGAATCGACCAGCGTGCCGTCCAGATCAAGAGCAAAAGCGCGGATGGACATGGCTACCCTTCTGGCCCGGCCGGAACCGGGCGGATTGAAACTGTTGCCTGCCATGGTAAGGCAACGGGGGGCGCTTGACGACCCGGCGGCCGCTCAGCCGGCCGGATGCTGCCGGCGCAGCAGCACGAAGATGGCACCGTCGCCGCCGCCCTCGGGCGGCGCCGGACAGTAGGCGAGCACATCGGGATGGCGTCCCAGCGTGGCGCGCACCATCGGCCGCAGCACCGGCTGCCCGGCCACCGAGCCGAAACCCTGACCATGGATGACCGCAACCAGACGGGCACCGTCGTGCACCGAGCGGTGCAGGAACAGCAGCAGCCGGGCCTCGGCCGCATCGCGGTCCAGTCCGTGCAGGTCGAGCCGGCCGGCCAGCGGCCAGTGGCGGGCGCGGATTTTCTTCAGCACGTCGCGCGGGACGCCGTCGCGGGTGAAATCGGCCTGGGCGCGGTCCTCGTCAAACCAGCTGGCGAAATGATCAGCCTCCGGCGGACGGACCATGCCGGTCTGGCGCGGCTGCGGATGTGGCGAGGGCGGCACGCGTGCCGGGTGGACGCGGTTGTCCGGCGCGAGCGGCTGCACATCGCGCATCAACCACGAAAACGACGGGGACGGCGGCGGCAACGGCAAAGCCGGCACGGGTCGGGAGATGACCAGCGCCGGCTTCAGGGCCTTGAGCTGCGCCTTGAGCGGCTTGCGGCTCATGCGGCGTTCATGCTGCAGCGATCCTTACTTGTCGAGGTAACGCTCGGCATCGAGTGCGGCCTGGCAGCCCGACGCCGCACTGGTGACCGCCTGGCGGTAGATGTGATCCTGCACATCGCCGGCGGCGAACACGCCCGGCACGCTGGTCGCCGTGGCATTGCCATCGCGGCCGCCGCGGGTGATCAGATAGCCGGTGGCGTCCATTTCCAGCTGGCCCTTGAAAATCTCGGTGTTCGGCTTGTGGCCGATGG
The DNA here is from genome assembly GCF_000620105.1 of Microvirgula aerodenitrificans DSM 15089. Classification (NCBI taxonomy): domain Bacteria; kingdom Pseudomonadati; phylum Pseudomonadota; class Betaproteobacteria; order Neisseriales; family Aquaspirillaceae; genus Microvirgula; species Microvirgula aerodenitrificans. Next base: position 12,139 of record NZ_JHVK01000023.1, read on the forward strand.
CGATAAAGACGCCGGCAACCGCGATGTCCGTGGTCGAGCCGTCCGTGGTCGACTTGACGCGCATGCCGGTGACGCCACTGTCGTCGCCGAGCACTTCGTCCAGCACGCTGTCGAGTTGCAGCGTGATCTTGCCTTCCCTGACGCGCTCTTCCAGCTTGCCGAGCAGGATCTTCTCGGCGCGGAATTCGTTGCGGCGGTGCACCAGCGTGACATGTGCCGCGATATTGGACAGGTACAGCGCTTCTTCGACGGCGGTATTGCCGCCGCCGATCACGGCAACGCGCTGCTTCTTGAAGAAGAAGCCGTCGCAGGTCGCGCAGCCGGACACGCCCCGACCCATGAAACTGGACTCGCTTTCGAGGCCGAGATACTGGGCCGAAGCGCCGGTGGCGATGATCAGCGCATCACACGTGTATTCGCCGGCATCGCCGACCAGGCGCAGCGGGCTGGCCGGGTCCTGCATGCGGGCGGAGAAGTCGACGGTATGGATCTGGTCGAACAGGATTTCGGTGTTGAAGCGCTCGGCGTGCTGCTGGAAGCGCTGCATCAGTTCCGGACCCTGCACGCCATTGGCGTCGGCCGGCCAGTTGTCGACATCGGTCGTGGTCATCAGCTGGCCGCCCTGGGCCATGCCGGTAATCATGACCGGGGCCAGGTTGGCGCGGGCGGCATAGACGGCGGCGGTGTAGCCGGCGGGGCCGGAACCCAGAATCAACAGAGGGCTGTGGCGGGATGTGCTCATGTCGGTCTTCCGTGCTAGGGGGAACAGGGTATTTTATCAGGTTTGCCGCAGGCGGCGCGCCGGGCGCCGCGGCGGAGGATTGCCGCGAAGGCTATCACCGGGTCCGGGACGGGGCGAATTGATATTCCTGCAAACCCCGATAGCAAGCCGCTATGAGGGTCCGTCAGGCGCTTTCCGGTGGCGTTGCCGGCGGACTGGTCTTACCATGAGAGTCGGATGTCATGGGCCATGCCGGCCACGGCATTCAACTCTGTCTGTCGCCGGTCGATAAGACGGAGAGGCTTATACAGCCGGAAAGGAGTATCACCGTGGACAATGTTCAATCGACAAGCAGTGCCAACGTACTGGACCAGTCGGCTGTTTTCGCGATCAAGAAGCAACGCGACATCACCAAGGACACCATCAATACGCTGGTCGAGTCTACCGTGCAGCAAAGCCGTTCGGTCAATCCGGCCCATCTGGGTCAGAATATCGACGTGCGCGCCTGACCGGAAGTGAACGCCGGAACGGGCGGCCGCAAGGTCCGCCCGTTCTTTTTTGTGCCGGCTACTGCAGATCGGATTCGGGCTGCACCTCGGCAGCCGGCCCGGTGTGCACCGGACAGTAGCCATTGACTTCTTCCTTCGGCCGGGTGAAGTAGACGGCCACCGCGGCACACAGGGCGGCGAACGCCCAGACAATGAAGAAACTGATCGAATACGCGGCCAGCGGCGAATGGAACAGCGGTTCGCCATGGCGGTGCATTTCCATCGGATCGAAGGCGGTATAGAACGCCACGGTGGCCAGAAACGCCACGCAGAAGGAGGTCCACAGCACGATCGCTGTCCTGCTTGTCGTCATGTTCAGACTCCTGACTGTTTGCATTGACGAAGGGTGGCAGCCGGTCGCCGGCTGACCGATCCCGCTGATTTGTTTGCGGTTTTTCGAGGGTAGCCGGTGATCGGCACGACATCAAGGCGGGTCATGCCGCCGCTGCCATCGCCGGCCGCGATGGCGGCATCGTCAGCCGGCAGTGGTCGCGGCAGCCGCCACGCCGGGATAATGTCAAAACCATAGACCATCCCGGGCGAGAACATGCAACAGAATGTCCATGCCGTCGCCCCGCCGTCGGCCGTCAGTCGCGGTATTGTGCTGGCCGTGCTGGCCGCCGCCGGCTTTTCCGCCAAAGCCATTTTCATCAAGCTTGCCTACCAGTACCAGGTCGATCCGCTGACCCTGCTGACCCTGCGCATGCTGTTTGCGCTGCCGTTTTTCCTGCTGATGGTGCTGACCCCGGGTGCGCTGCGTGCCGCCCGCAGCTATTCGCTCCGTACCTGGCTGGCGCTGGTTCTGCTCGGCGGCTGTGGCTATTACCTGTCCAGCCTGTTCGACTTTCTCGGACTGCAATACATCTCGTCGGCGCTGGAGCGGCTGGTGCTGTACCTGTACCCGACCTTCGTGCTGCTGCTGGCGGTGCTCTGTTTCGGTCGCAGGATCGGCCGGCGCGAATGGCTGGCGCTGGCGCTGTGCTACGGCGGCATCGGCCTGGCGGTGGCCCATGACCTGCGCCATGCGTTCAATGGTGACGCGATCTGGCTCGGCGTGGCCTGGGTGCTGGCCAGTGCGGTCAGCTATGCCGTCTACCTGACCGGCGCCGGTGAACTGGTCAAGCGCATCGGCTCGGTGCGGATGGCGGCCTGGGGCTGTCTGTTCTCCACCGCCGGCATCGCGATTCATTTTCTGGTCACCCGCGACCCGCAGGCCTTGCTGCAGCCGTGGCCGGTCTATGGCTATGGCCTGGCCATGGCCGTCATCAGTACCGTACTGCCGGTGGTATGGATGAATATTGCCATGACCCATATCGGCGCCAGCCGCATGGCCATGGTGTCGACCCTCGGGCCGGCCATCACCCTGGTGCTGGGCTGGCTGGTGCTCGGCGACGCGATGTCCGGCTGGCAGATCGCGGGGGCCTTGCTGGTGGTCGGCGGCGTGATCATGGTCAACCAGCGCAAATAGCCTGTCAGCGCGCGGTCGTATCGCTGTGCGACAATCGCGCGATCTGTCTTCCTTCCGTATCTGAAACCGATGAGTACTCCTGCACAAGCCGGCGTCAGCCCCGCTGACCGCCATGCCGCTGCCAAGCGCTCGACCCTGGTCAGCGTGGTGGTCAATGTCGTGCTGTCGACGCTGCAGATCGTGCTGGGCTTCTTCGCCCATTCCCAGTCGCTGATCGCTGACGGCTTTCACTCGCTGTCCGATCTGCTGGCCGATTTTGTCGTGCTGGCGGCAAACCGCGTCAGCCATGAGGCGGCCGATGCCAACCACCCGTACGGCCACGCCCGTTTCGAGACGGCTGCCTCAATGCTGCTCGGTCTGCTGCTGCTGATCGTCGGCATCGGCATGCTGTGGTCTGCCGGCATGAAAATGACCAATCCCGAGCTGATTCCGACCGTCCACCCGGTCGCGCTGTGGGTCGCACTGCTGACGCTGCTGTGCAAGGAAGGGCTGTTTCGCTACATGCTGCGCGTGGCCGAGTCGGTCAAGTCGAGCATGCTGGTGGCCAATGCCTGGCATGCCCGCTCGGACGCGGCCAGCTCGCTGGTGGTGGCGGTCGGCATTGGCGGCAACCTGATGGGCTACCGTTTCCTCGATCCGCTGGCGGCGGCGCTGGTCGGCTTCATGATCGGCCGTTCCGGCTGGAAGTTCGCCTGGTCGGCGCTGTCCGACCTGATGGACCGTGGCCTGTCAGACCATGAAGTGGACGAGATCCGGCAGACGCTGGCGGCCACGCCGGGGGTGCGCAATGTGCATGATCTGCGGACCCGGCACATGGGCGACTACGCGCTGGTCGATGCCCACTTGCTGGTTGATGGTCGTATCAGCGTATCCGAAGGGCACTATATCGCCGCGACGGCACGGCGCCGCGTGCTGCAGCATCACCGCGCGCTGGATGTGCTGGTGCATATCGATCCCGAGGATGACGAAGGCGAGCGCAATGCTTACGACCTGCCTTTCCGCGAGGCCGTGATGCAGCGACTGCGCGACAGCCTGGGTGACAGCGAGGCCGGCGGTTTCGAGATCCAGCTGCATTATCTGGGAGGCTGGCTGGATCTGGATATTGTGCTCGACGATCGCCTGACCGCGCCGGACCCGGCTGCCTGCGAGCAATTGCTGGCCCGGCTGAAGGCCGCGCTGGGCGAGCTGGCGCAGATCCGCGACATCCGCATCCTGCGACCGGCCTGCGCGATGCACCATGAGCGGGCCGATGACTGAGTGAGGCTAAGCATTTAAATAAACGCGATTTACCGGCCGTCCGTCCGGTAAAAAGCACTTGCCCCGGGGGGAGGGGCCGGGTACATTCCCCGGCCCGTATCCTGCCGGGGTTTTCCCGGCAGTTGCGCGGTTTTTAGCACCGTATCCGTAAACTCGTTTTGGCGGGATTCGGCTGGTCTTACTCTTGCATCCCAAGGAGTGGGAAGAATGTCTGATCTGGCTCAGGCCCAACTGCTGGGCGCGTCCTGCGCGCAATTGCCCATCCATACTTATTTTGATCCGGCATTCCATGAACTGGAGCAACAGCTGCTGTTCCGCGATGCGCCGGTCTACTATGGCCACGAGCTGATGGTGCCGAATGTCGGCGACTATCACACGCTGGAATGGATGGGGCACGGCAGAATGCTCAAGCGCAATGCCGATGGTGTCCGCCTGCTGTCCAATGTCTGCCGCCACCGTCAGGCGCTGATGCTGAAGGGGCGCGGCAATACCGACCACATCACCTGCAATATCCACGGCTGGACCTACGACAACCAGGGCCGGTTGCTCGGGGCGCCGCACTTTGCCGAAACCCCCTGTCTGAAGCTGGAGCAGGTCGAGCTGACCTGCTGGAACGGCCTGCTGTTCGATGGCCGCCGCGATGTCGCCCGCGATCTGGCGACACTCGGTGTTGCCCGTCATCTGTCGTTCGACCAGTACGGCTTCCACAGCGCCCATGTGACCGAATACGACTTCAACTGGAAAACCTTCATTGAAGTGTATTCGGAGGACTACCACGTCGATCCGTTCCACCCGGGGCTTGGCAATTTTGTCGATTGCGCCGACCTGAAGTGGGAGTGGGGCGAGCAGTATCACGTGCAGACGGTCGGAGTGAAGAACCGGCTGGCGCGTGCCGGCAGCCAGGTCTATGACGACTGGCATCAGCAGGTACGGCAGCGCCATGCCGACCGCCAGCCCGATTTCGGCGCCATCTGGCTGACCTACTATCCGAACATCATGGTCGAGTGGTATCCGCACGTGCTGGTAGTCAGCGTGGCCATTCCGCGTGGCGTCGACAAGACCACGGTCATTACCGAGTTCTACTACCCGGAAGACATCCTCTGGTTCGAGCCGGACTTTATCGAAGCCGAGCAGAAAGCCTACTTCGAAACCGCGGTCGAGGATGACGAAATCTGCTACCGGATGCACGAAGGCCGTCGCGCGCTGTGGCTGCGCGGCGACAGTGAGGTCGGTCCGTACCAGTCGCCGACCGAGGACGGCATGCAGCATTTCCACGAGTTCTACCGGCGGCAGATGGGGCAGGCCCTTGCCGGCTGACACGGCCTGTTCGCGGGGCGGCTGGCTGGCCCGGGCATTGCTGCTGCTCTGCCTGCTGCCGTCGGCCGCCGGCGCGGGCGTGGTCCGCGACCGTGAGCTCGGTTTCAGCATCGACCTGCCGCCGCGCTGGAAACTGACCTACCGCGAGCTGTCGGCCCCGGACCGTTCGCGGGCCTGGATTCCGTCGCGGCGCACCGACGCCGACCGCGGCCGGGCGCGCATCGAGGTCGAGCGCCGCCGCCATCCCGGGGCACGCAAGCTGGAGCGCGAGATCCGCCGCCGCGGCAAGGAACTGACCGCACCGCTCCGCATCCGGACCTTCCCGCGCCCCAACCATACCGAGCTGACGCTGGTCGAATACCGCGACGGCAGCTACGACCGCAGCGGCGCGTGGCTGGTCAACCGCTATCTGCTGGCCTACCTGCCGGTGGATGGCAAGACGCTGCTGGTTGCCCGCTGCCAGGCGGCGGAAACCGATTTTTCCCTCTATCGCGCCCAGCTGGAAAAAAGCTGTCTGAGCCTGTCGGCGCTGCCGCGCTGAGCGCGTCTGCGATACAATCCGTCCCTTCGTGCGCCGCGAGACCGAGCGGTGGCACACCGGGAACCCCAGTGGTTCCGCCAACTTCGACTGTTCTTCGAAGGGACATATCATGACCGCATCCGTCGATGCCGGCCGGGCACTCGTCGTGCTTTCCGGCGGCCAGGACTCGACCACCTGCCTGTACTGGGCGCTTGCCCGTTTCTCCCATGTGGAAGCCGTCACGTTCGACTATGGCCAGCGCCATCGGGTCGAACTGGCGTCTGCCCGCACCATCGCCACGCTGGCCGGCGTGCGCCAGACCGTGCTGCCGATCGACACCTTCAGCGCGCTCGGCGGCAATGCGCTGACCGACGACATCGCGCCCGAGGCAGCTGCCGGTGACGCGCTGCCGAATACCTTCGTGCCCGGTCGCAACCTGATTTTCCTGACCTTCGCCGCCGCCTATGCCTACCAGCATCAACTGGGCCATATCGTGACCGGTGTCGCACAGACCGACTATTCCGGCTATCCCGACTGCCGCGAGAACACGCTCAAGGCACTGGAACTGGCGATCAACCTGGGCATGGACGCCCGGCTGCAGCTGCACGCGCCGCTGATGTTCCTCAGCAAGGCCGATACCGTGCGCCTGGCACAGTCGGTCGGCGCGTTCGATGCGCTGGCCCACAGCCATACCTGCTATGAAGGCCAGGTGCCGCCATGCGGCCAGTGTGCGGCCTGCCAGTTGCGCGCCCGCGGCTTTGCCGAAGCCGGCGTCGCCGACCCGCTGCTCGTCCGGACGGGAGGCTGACATGCGTATCGTGCATTGTGCTGCGGCCGGCTTCGAGTCCGCGCGCCGGCTGGCGTCGGACGAGGCGCATGGTCACAGCTTCACGGTCAGTGCCCACGCCGCAACCGGGCTGGCTTCCCTGCGCGCCCGGTTGCATGAGGTGACGCAGGCGCTCGATTACCGCGACCTGAACCAGGTGCTGCCGTCGCCGGACGATGCGGCGCTGGCCGACTGGATCGCCGCGCGCCTGCCGATGGCGGCCGATCTGGTTCTGCGCAGCGCGCCCGACCGGGGTGTCGAGCGCGATGCTGACGGGACGCGGCGGGTCTGGCTGAAAAGCGGCTTCGAGGCGGCCCACCAGTTGCCGCACGTGCCGGCCGGCCACCAGTGCGGTCGCCTGCACGGCCACGGCTTCGGCGTGCGGCTGCTGGCCGATGCCGACCGACAGGACATCGCCGCGCTGCAGGCGGCCTGGGCACCGCTGCATGCGCAGCTCAACCATGCATACCTGAATGCCTTGCCCGGACTGGACAACCCGACCAGCGAGAACCTCGCCGCCTGGCTGTGGCAGCGACTGGGCGCGGTCGTGCCCGGCCTGCGTGCCGTCGACGTCTTCGAGACCGCCACTGCCGGCAGCCGCTACGATGGCCACCGTTTCCGGATCTGGAAGGAAATGCGCTTCGAGGCGGCGGTGCCGTTCGACGGTCACGGCCGCTATACCGGTCACAGCTATCTGGTACGGCTGCATCTGGCCGGCCAGGTCGACGCCCGGGGCTGGGTGCGCGACTTTGGCGAGGTCAAGGCGCGCTTCAAACCGTGCTATGCCCGGCTCGACCACCATCCGCTCGACCAGCTGCCGGGCATCGGCGCCACCGACTGCGCCGGCATTGCCGGCTGGATTGCCGCGCAATTCGCCGCCGGGGTGCCGGAGCTGTGCCGGGTCGACGTGCTGGAAAATGACCACGATGGCGCCGAGTGCCGGCTGGCCGGGGAGGGGGCATGAACTACACGGTCAAGGAAGTGTTCTACACCTTGCAGGGTGAAGGCGCGCAGGCCGGCCGAGCGGCAGTGTTCTGCCGTTTCTCCGGCTGCAATCTGTGGAGCGGGCGCGAGGTGGATCGTGATCGCGCCATCTGCCGTTTCTGCGATACCGACTTTGTCGGCACCGGTCCGGACGGCGGCAAGTTCGCCGATGCCGGGGCGCTGGCCGCACATATCCGTGCCGGCTGGCGCGGGCAGGGCGGCACACCATATGTGGTATTCACCGGCGGCGAGCCACTGCTGCAACTGGACGCTGCCCTGATCACGGCACTGCACCGGCTCGGCTTCGAAATCGGCGTCGAAACCAACGGCACGCTGCCGGCCCCCGACGGCATCGACTGGCTGTGCGTCAGCCCGAAGGCCGGCACCGACTGGGTACAGCGCCGTGGCGACGAGATCAAGCTGGTCTACCCGCAACCGGCCCTGCTGCCGGACACGGTCGCCACCGACGGCTTTACCCACGCGTGGCTGCAGCCGATGGACGGCCCGGCACGCACGGAACACACCCGGGCGGCGATTGCCGCCTGCCTGACCGATCCCCGCTGGCGGCTGTCGGTCCAGACCCACAAGATCACCGGCATCCGCTGAAGCGGAGGCCGCTTGCCCATCCAGGAGTTTCCCCGATGAACCTGCACGACAAACTGAATGCCCTGGGCAGCCAGCGCACCGACTACCGCTACGACCAGCCGGACGCCGCGCTGCTGGAGCGCTTCCCGAACCCGTATGCCGAAGCGACGATCAACCCGCACGGCGTGACCGGCAGCCTGAACATCACCTGCCCGGAATTCACCAGCCTGTGCCCGGTCACCGGCCAGCCGGACTTCGCCACCCTTGTCATCGACATGATCCCGGGCGCGTGGTGCGTCGAATCGAAGTCGCTGAAGCTGTATCTCGGTTCCTTCCGCATGCATGGCGAGTTCCACGAAGCCTGCGTCTGCCGCATCTGCAACGATCTGGTCACCCTGCTGCAGCCGAAGTGGATCCGGGTCGAAGGCCGCTTCACGCCGCGGGGCGGCATTCCGCTGTGGCCGACCGCCGAGTGGCGCCAGCCGGGCTGCTGATCTCCGGCCGGCGCGCTGCCGGTTCACGGGCGGGCATGGTATTGTCCGGTCCATGCCCTTGACCCGAATTTCCTCGTCCCTGACCGGCCTGCCGCCGGACTGGGCAACGCGGCTGAAAACCGGCCAGCTCGGCGCGGCCTGGATGCTGGTTGCCGCCTTCTTCTTTGCGCTGATGGCCTCCTGCGTCAAGCTCGGCGCCGTCCATCATGGCGCGGTCGAACTGGTGTTCTGGCGCACACTGTTCGGCATGGTGTCGCTGGGCGCCGTCGCCGGTGTGCGCCGGCAGTCCCTGCTGACGCCGAACTGGTGGGTCCAGGTCAAGCGCGGGCTGTTCGGCTATGTGTCGCTGGTCTGCTATTTCTCGGCCATGACCGAGCTGTCGATCTCGACCGCGGTCACCCTCAATTATTCGTCGTCGATTTTTCTTGCCCTGCTGTCGGTGCTGATGCTCGGCGAACGGCTGACGCCAAAGCTGCTGCTGTCGCTGGGGCTGGGACTGGTCGGCGTGGCACTGCTGCTGCGGCCGTCGATCGGCGCCGGTCAATGGCAGTCGGGGATGATCGGCCTCGGTTCCGGCCTGATGGCCGCCTTTGCCTATCTGCACGTGCGCGAACTCGGCCAGCTTGGCGAGCCGGACTGGCGCACCGTGTTCTGGTTTACCGGTCTGTCCACCGTCTGCGGCGGCGTCTGGCTGCTGCTGAGCGGCGGGTTCCGGCTGCCGACGGCCGAATCGGTCTGGCCGCTGCTCGGCATGGGCATCACGGCCACGCTGGCGCAGCTGGCGATGACCCGTGCCTATTCGCAGGGCGACAAGCTGGTCGCCTCCGCGCTCGCCTATTGCACCGTGGCCTTTACCGCGCTGGCCGGCGCCCTGCTGTTCGGTGACCGGCTCGACCTGCCGGCCGTGGCGGCGATCGTGCTGATCGTCGTCAGCGGGCTGATTGCGGCCAGACGCTGAGCGGGTGCTTTATAGGAAGCCCCCCGCTGCGCTACGATAGAAGAAAACCACCCCAGCCGAAGGAGGCACGCATGATCTCGATCCGCCCGCAGGATTTCGGCCTTGATGTCGCGTTGTACAACGAATTCACCCTGGCCGATTTCAAAAGCCTCGAAGCTGCGCTGCTCGACCGTTTCAACAGCCAGGCCAAACCCAATGTCCTGATCGACATGAGTGAAGTGGTCGACTTCACCATCGACATGGCCGTCGAGGAACTGCGCTTCGTCCGCGCGCACGAAAAGCATTTTGGCCGCATCGCCGTGGTGGTCAAGGACAACTGGATCAAGCTGGCGGCGCATATTGCCGGCCTGCTCAGCGGCGACACCGACGTGATGTATTTCGACAGCGCCGAGTCGGCCCGTGAATGGGTCGAGGGCGGGGAACTGCCCGCGGTCTGACGCACAGCCGGCCGCGCATCGCGGCCGGCCCTCCCATTGCAGAAGTCGCCACTGAAGACTGCGACAAGCCTGTCTGAGCAGTAAAATCTCCCCATACATAGGACTCCCCATCGCGTGGAGGCAATCAATACCCTGCTGTTGCTGGGTGGCGGCCTGCTGTTTCTCAGCGTGCTGGCCAGCCTGGTGTCGGCGCGTTTCGGCGTGCCATTGCTGCTGGTGTTCCTGGTGGTCGGCATGCTGGCCGGCGAGGACGGCCCCGGCGGCATCCGCTTCGACAATTACGGCGCAAGTTTCTTTATCGGCAACCTCGCGCTGGCCATCATCCTGCTCAACGGCGGCCTGCAGACCTCGATCAAGTCGTTCCGCACCGGCCTGAAGCCGGCGCTGTCTCTGGCCACCGTCGGCGTACTGGTGTCGGCCGGGCTGGTCGGCGTGTTCGCCATGCTGCTGATGGGCATCGATCTCGCCCATGGCCTGCTGCTGGGTGCCATCATCGGCTCGACCGATGCCGCCGCCGTGTTCGCGCTGCTGCGCTCCGGCGGCATCCGGCTGAACGACCGGGTCGGCTCGACACTGGAGATCGAGTCCGGCGCCAATGACCCGATGGCGGTGCTGCTGGTGCTGATGCTGGTCGGCTGGATGTCCGGCCGGGCCGACGGCGGGCCGCTGACGCTGCTGCTGACCTTTGTCACCCAGTTTGGCGTCGGCGCGCTGGCCGGACTCGGCGGCGGCTGGCTGCTGTCGCGGCTGTTCGCCCGGTTGCGGCTGGCGGACGGCCTGTATGCCCTGCTGCTGGCTGCCGGCGGGATTTCGCTGTTTGCGCTGGCGAACAAGATGGGCGGCAGCGGCTTTCTGGCGATCTACCTGGCCGGTGTGGTCATTGGCAACCGGCCGACACCGGCCTCGCCGATCATGCTGCCGGTCATGGATGGCCTGGCCTGGTTCGCCCAGGCGGTCATGTTCCTGATGCTCGGCCTGCTGGTCACGCCGTCGAAGATGGTGGGCGACCTGCCGCAGGCCTTTGCCGTCGCCGTGTTCCTGATGCTGGTGGCGCGACCGGTGGCGGTCATGCTCTGCCTGCGTCCGTTCCGCTTTCCGCGCCACGAAGTGCTGTTTGTCAGCTGGGTCGGCCTGCGTGGCGCGGTACCGATCGTGATCGCCATTTTTCCGATGATGGCCGGCGTGCCGGCCTCGGCGCCGCTGTTCGGCGTGACCTTTGCCGTGGTGCTGGTGTCGCTGCTGGTGCAGGGCTCGTCGCTCGGCTGGATGGCGCGCAAGCTGGGCGTGGTGGTGCCCGAGCCGGACCCGCTGCCCCAGGCCCGTGCGCCGCTGCTGGCGCTGACGCCGACGGCCGACTGGCTGACACTGAGCGTGCATCCCGACGCGGCAGCCATTGGCGAACCGGTCGGCACGGTGCTGGCCGGGGCCTTGCCCGGCGCTGCAGCGCATTGTCTGGCGCTGTCGCGCCACGGTCAGCTGATCGTGCCGGATGCCAGCACCCGCTTCGCTGCCGGTGACGACGTGCTGGTGCTGGCGCCGGCCGGAGAGGGCGAGGCGCTGTCGCGCGTTTTCCTGCCGCAGCCGGAGCAGGACGGGCCGCTGTGCGAGCGGCGCTTCTTCGGTGACTTCGTACTCGATGGCAGCGCACGGCTCGGCGATGTCGCCGGACTGTATGGTGAAACGCCGCCGGCGGATGAGGCTGATCTGACGCTGGATGCCCTGTTTGCCCGTCGTTATGCCTGCGTGCGGGTCGTTGGCGACCGTATCCGCATCGGCCGGTTGTGTCTGACCATCCGGGCCATGAACGACCGTCATGTCGGCCGCGTCGGCCTGAGGCTGGCGGCAGACCGCCAACTGCACCCGTTGGCGTGACCGCCTTGCATCCTGCGCGCACCGGCTCTAAAGTCCGCGCTCCATCGAAACCGACCCTACCCACTGATTGTCACGATGCTGAAACCGATTGCCCAACGCCTGGCCGAAGAACTCAACGTCCGCCTGGCGCAAGTGTCCGCCACCATCGAGCTGTTCGACGGCGGCGCGACCGTGCCGTTTGTCGCCCGCTACCGCAAGGAAGCCACCGGGGGTCTCGATGACACCCAGCTGCGCCTGCTTGACGAGCGCCTGCGCTATCTGCGCGAGCTGGATGACCGGCGCGACACCATCGTCAAGTCGATCGCCGAACAGGGCAAGCTGAGCCCTGAAGTGGAAAGCGCGCTCTACGCTGCCGGCGACAAGACCACGCTGGAAGACCTGTACCTGCCGTACAAGCCCAAGCGGCGTACCAAGGCACAGATTGCGCGCGAAGCCGGACTGGCGCCGCTGGCGGAGACGCTGCTGGCCGACCCGTCGCAGACGCCGGAAGCCGTGGCGGCCGGCTTCGTCAATGCCGACAACGGCGTGGCCGATATCAAGGCGGCGCTGGACGGGGCGCGGGCGATCCTGATCGAACGCTTTGCCGAAGATGCGCAGTTGCTGGGCGAGCTGCGCGACAAGCTGTGGCGCGAAGGCGAAGTCGTCGCGCGGGTCGTGCCGGGCAAGGAAAGCGCCGGCGCCAAGTTCGCCGACTATTTCGCCCATGAGGAACCGCTGCGCAGCCTGCCGTCGCACCGGGCGCTGGCACTGCTGCGCGGTCGCAATGAAGAATGCCTGACCCTGGCGCTGCGCTATCAGCCGGAAGACACGCCGCTGACCCAGCGCAGCGAATACGAGCAGCGCATCGCTGCCCGTTTCGGCCTGACCGATCAGGGCCGGCCGGCCGACAAGTGGCTGCTCGACAGCGTGCGCCTGTGCTGGCGGGCCAAAATTTTCCTGTCGCTGGAACTGGAGCTGTTTGGCCGCGTGCGCGAGGCGGCGGAAGAAGAGGCGATCCAGGTGTTCGCCCGCAACCTGCACGACCTGCTGCTGGCCGCACCGGCCGGCCCGCGCGCCACACTGGGGCTGGACCCCGGCCTGCGCACCGGGGTCAAGGTGGCGGTGGTCGACGCCACTGGCAAGCTGCTCGACACCGCGACCATCTATCCGCACGAACCGCGCCGCGACTGGGACCGCTCGCTGGCGACGCTGGGTGCACTGTGCGCCCGGCACAAGGTCGACCTGATCGCCATCGGCAACGGTACCGCCAGCCGCGAAACCGACCGGCTGGCGGCAGACCTGATCCGCCTGCACCCGGAACTCGGCATGACCCGGATCGTGGTCAGCGAAGCCGGTGCCTCGGTCTATTCGGCCAGCGAACTGGCGGCGCGGGAGTTTCCCGATCTCGACGTCAGCCTGCGCGGCGCGGTGTCGATCGCCCGCCGGCTGCAGGACCCGCTGGCGGAACTGGTCAAGATCGACCCGAAGTCGATCGGCGTCGGCCAGTACCAGCATGACGTCAACCAGAGCCAGCTGGCTCGTGCGCTGGATGCCGTGGTTGAGGATTGCGTGAATGCGGTCGGTGTCGACGTCAATATGGCGTCGGCAGCGCTGCTGACCCGGGTCTCGGGCCTGAACGCCACCCTGGCGGCGAACATCGTCGCCCATCGCGATGCGCACGGCGCCTTTGACAGCCGTACCGCGCTGAAGGCCGTGCCGCGCCTCGGCGACAAGACCTTCGAGCAGGCGGCCGGCTTCCTGCGGGTGATGGGCGGCGTCAACCCGCTCGATGCTTCGTCGGTCCACCCGGAAGCCTATCCGGTGGTGGAGAAGATCGTGGCCCGCTCCGGTCGCGAGGTGAAATCGATGATCGGCGACAGCGGTTTCCTGAAAACGCTGAAGGCGACCGATTACACCGATGAGCGTTTCGGCCTGCCGACGGTGATGGACATCCTCGGTGAACTCGACAAGCCGGGGCGCGACCCGCGTCCGGAATTCAGAACGGCGGCCTTTGCCGACGGGGTCGAGGATATCCGCGATCTGCAGCCGGGCATGGTGCTGGAAGGTGTGGTCACCAATGTGGCCAACTTCGGTGCCTTTGTCGATATCGGCGTCCACCAGGACGGACTGGTCCATATCTCGGCGCTGTCGAAGAAATACGTCGCCGATCCGCGCACGGTGGTCAAGGCCGGCGATGTGGTCAAGGTCAAGGTGGTCGAAGTCGACGCTCCGCGCAAGCGCATCGCGCTGACCATGCGCCTCGACGATCCGCTGGATGCGCCGCGTGCCGGAGCGGGCAGGGCTGCCGCTGTGGCCACCGGTGGCCAGCAGAAGCGTCGCCGCGACGACAAGCCGGCCGCCGCCGGCAACTCGGCCATGGCCGATGCCTTCGCACGGCTGAAGCGCTGATCGCGGCAGCAGGAAAAAAAGCCCTGGCGGTTTCCCCGCCAGGGCTTTTTTGCGATCGGGCCGGCTGATATCAGCGACCGTGTCCGGTCTTCTGTGTTTTCTGCTTCTTTTGCTTCTTGTGCGTCACTGCCTTGTGCGGCGCCGCTTTCTTGCTGGCGGCACTTTTCCGGTTCACGGCCTTGCCACTGGCCTTGCTGCCAGTCTTGCCCGCGTGCGCGGTCTGCCTGTTGCGCTTGCTGCTGCCGGCCTTGTGGTTTGCCACGGCTTTCCTGTTTGCCGACGCCTTGCTGCCGCGCACCGCCTTCTTGTGCGAATCCGGCCGGGCGCTGGCGTGGACGGCCTGTTTCTTGCCCTTTTCGGCATGGATCTTGCTTTTGCTGGCGGGACGGGCGGCCTTGCGCTTGTCGACCGTGGCGTGCTTGCCGTGCCGGGCCGAGGCGGTTGTTGCCGTGGCGGTTTTCTTCTTGCCGGCGTGCCGGGCGGAAACCGGCTTTGCCTGGGCGTGCTTCGCACTGGCCTTGTGCCGCGATGTCCGGGCGGAAACGGCGCTGTCGCGGCGCTTCTTGTCTGCCCTGGCCGTGTGGCGCGAAGCCTTGGCCGGGCGCTCGGCACGGCTGCCGCGCGAGGTGTTGTCGGCGGCGCGAGCCGGCTTGGCGGCGGTCGCCGGGCGGGCCTTGCCGGCCTTGACCGGAGCCGGCATGTAGTCGCCGGGCAGGGGAACGTCTTCGGCGTGGGCCGAACAGAGGGTCAGCGCCGTCAGGCCGCCAATAAGGAACTGTATGAATTTACGCATTTTTTGTCAGGGCCGCAGGCGGTAAAGGGAATGTTTGAGAAATATTTATTCGAAATATTGAGCGATACAGTTAGTGGCAGTTATATTACCACGCATGGAACACCGCCCTGCGCGGGCGCCTGTTCCGCAACAACTACCCTCAAGGGAGAGAATGCATGAAACTATCGAGAAGAAACCTGGTGCTCGGGGCGCTGCTGTCGGCATTCGTGCTGACCGGCTGCGGCAAGAAGGAAGAAGCTGCCAATGTCCAGGCGCCGACTACGCCGGCTGCCGAGGTGAAGGAATATGTGGTTGGCACTGATGCCGCCTATGCTCCTTTTGAATTTGAAAATGACCAGAAGCAGGCCGAAGGTTTCGACATCGACGTGGTCACCGCCATTGCCGACAAGGCGGGCATCAAGGTCAAGTTCATCAATACGCCGTGGGAAGGCATTTTCGCCAGCCTGAATAACGGTGACCGTGATGCGCTGGTTTCCGCCATCACCATTACCGACGAGCGCAAGGCGTCGATGGACTTCTCCGAGCCGTACTTCGAGGCACGCCAGCTGATCGTGGTCGCCAAGGATGCCAAGGTTGCCAAGTTCGGTGACCTGAAGGGCATGAAGGTGGCCGTGCAGACCGGCACTACCGGCGATGAACTGGTGCAGAAGCTGCTCGGCAAGACCAGTGCCGACATCAAGCGCTTCGAAAGCACCCCGCTGGCGCTGAAGGAACTGGAAAGCGGTGGCGTGCAGGCCGTGGTCGCCGACAACGGCGTCGTCATCAACTATCTGAAGAACAACGCCGACAAGGGCCTGATCTCGGTCGAGGACAAGGACAGCTTCCACCCCGAGTATTACGGCGTCGCCGTGAAGAAGGGCAATGCCGAGCTGCTGGGCAAGATCAACGAAGGTCTGAAGGCGATCAAGGCCGACGGCACCTACGACAAGATCTACGCCAAGTGGTTTGGCGAAAACAAGTAAGCGGACCACGCTGAAGACATGCAATACCTGCGGCGCGCGTTTACCGCGCGCCGCCGTTTTTCCGGGAGAGGGGGAATGATGGACTTCCGGTTCGCAATGATTACCGAATACGCGCCGCTGTTTATCAGCGGCCTGAAGATGACGCTGGTCATCACGCTGATTTCCGTGGTGCTGGGTACGCTCATCGGTCTGTTCATGGGCATGGCGCGGCTGGCGGAAGCGCGCCACGGCATGAGCAAATACCTGCTGCGCTTTCTGGTCAAATGGCCTGCTACCGCCTATGTCACGTTCTTCCGCGGTACGCCGCTGTTCGTGCAGATCCTGCTGATTCACTTCGCACTGATGCCGACGCTGGTCCATCCGGTCGACGGACTGATCATCAGCGGTGACCTGGCCCGGGAAATCCGCCAGAACTACGGCGCGTTCTTCTCCGGCCTGCTGGCGCTGACGCTGAATGCCGGCGCCTACATCACCGAAATCTTCCGTGCCGGCATCCAGTCGATCGACCGCGGGCAGATGGAAGCGGCCCGTTCGCTCGGCATGAGCTACGGCAAGGCGATGAAGTTCGTTATCGTGCCGCAGGCGTTCCGGCGCATGCTGCCGCCGCTCGGCAACGAGGCGATCATGCTGCTGAAGGACAGTTCGCTGGTTTCGGCCATCGGTCTGGCCGAGCTGGCATTCGCCGCCCGTACCGTGGCCGGCGTCTACTCGCGCTACTGGGAACCGTACCTGACGATTTCCTTCCTGTACCTCGGCATGACCATGCTGATGGCGTGGGGCGTGTCGTCGCTGGAAAAGAAATACCGCATCGCCGCACGCTGAGGCCCGGAAACCGGTCCGCACGCGCAGACAAAAGAACAGCCCGGCTTGCCGGGCTGTTTCCGTTTTTGCATTCAATAATGTATGTGCTGCCGGCAGGCACCGCTCTCCGGCACGATATTCCCCGCAGCAGCAGGGGGGAATATTAGCCTTTGCCGCCATGGGACAGGCGCCGCGTGGTAGAATCAGGTCCATTTTTCCGGCCAAGCGATTGCCTCGAACACATGACCGATCAACTGTTTGCCAAAGAGACGATTCCCATCAGTCTCGAAGAAGAAATGCGGCGTTCCTACCTCGATTACGCAATGAGCGTGATCGTGGGCCGCGCACTGCCCGACGTGCGGGACGGCCTGAAGCCGGTGCATCGTCGCGTGCTCTTTGCCATGCACGAACTGTCCAACGACTGGAACCGTCCGTACAAGAAATCGGCCCGTGTCGTCGGCGATGTGATCGGTAAGTATCACCCGCACGGCGACAGCGCCGTTTACGACACCATCGTGCGGATGGCTCAGAATTTCTCGCTGCGCTATCCGCTTGTGGATGGTCAGGGCAACTTCGGTTCCATCGACGGCGACAACGCGGCCGCCATGCGTTACACCGAAATCCGCATGTCGCGCATCGCGCACGAAATGCTGGCCGATATCGAGAAGGAAACCGTCGACTTCGGCCCGAACTACGACGGCAGCGAACAGGAACCGCTGGTGCTGCCGGCCCGGGTGCCGAACCTGCTGATCAACGGCAGCTCCGGCATTGCCGTCGGCATGGCCACCAACATTCCGCCGCACAACCTCAACGAGGTTATCGACGGTCTGCTGGTGCTGCTCGGCAACCCGGAGATCACGCTCGACGAGCTGATCGACATCATCCCGGCGCCGGACTTCCCGACCGCCGGCATCATCTACGGTCTGGCCGGCGTGCGCGAAGGCTACCGCACCGGTCGTGGCCGCGTGGTGATTCGCGCCCGCACCCACGTCGAGGACATCGGCAAGGGCAGCGACCGCCAGGCGCTGATCATCGACGAGCTGCCGTACCAGGTGAACAAGGCCAACCTGCTGATCAAGATCGGCGAGCTGGTGCGCGAGAAGGCCATCGAAGGCATTTCCGACCTGCGCGACGAGTCGGACAAGTCCGGCATGCGCGTGGTGATCGAGCTCAAGCGCGGCGAAATGCCGGAGATCGTTCTCAACAATCTGTACAAGCAGACCCAGTTGCAGGACAGCTTCGGCATGAACATGGTCGCACTGGTCGATGGCCAGCCGCGCCTGCTGAACCTGAAGCAGATCCTCGACGAGTTCCTGCGCCACCGCCGCGAAGTGGTGACGCGACGCACGATCTTCGAACTGCGCAAGGCACGCGAGCGGGGCCATATCCTCGAAGGGCTGGCCGTTGCGCTGTCCAATGTCGACGAGATCATCGCCCTGATCAAGGCCGCGCCGACGCCGCCGGTGGCCAAGAGCGAGCTGATGGCGCGCGAATGGCACTCGGCGCTGGTCGAGGACATGCTGTCCCGCGTCGACGTCAGCCAGGCGCGCCCGGACGGACTGCTGCCCGAGTACGGGCTGCAGAAGCAGGGCTACCGCCTGTCCGAAGTCCAGGCCCAGGCCATTCTGGAACTGCGCCTGCAGCGCCTGACCGGGCTGGAACAGGACAAGATCGTCAGCGAATACCGCGACGTGATGGACACCATCATGGACCTGCTGGACATCCTGTCGCGTCCGGAACGGGTGAACCAGATCATTGCCGAGGAACTGGCCCAGATCAAGACCCAGTATGGCGACGCCCGCCGCTCGGAAATCGAGCAGTACGGCGGCGACATCAATATCGAAGACCTGATCACGCCGCAGGACATGGTGGTCACGCTGTCGCATGGCGGCTACATGAAGGCGCAGCCGGTCGCCGACTACCAGGCCCAGCGCCGTGGCGGTCGCGGCAAGCTGGCGGCAGGGACCAAGGAAGAAGATTTCATCGACAACCTGTTTGTCGCCAATACCCATGACTACCTGCTCTGTTTCTCGAGCTTTGGTCGCATGTACTGGATCAAGGTCTACGAACTGCCGCAGGGCAGCCGCAACAGCCGTGGCAAGCCGATCGTGAATCTGCTGCCGCTGGCCGATGGCGAGAAACTCAATGCCATCCTGCCGGTCAAGGCCTTCAGCGACAGCGAATACGTGTTCATGGCGACCAGCCGTGGCACGGTCAAGAAGACGCCGCTGTCCGACTTCTCCCGTCCGCGCACCGCCGGCATCATCGCCGTCGACCTGGACGAGGGTGACCACCTGATCGGTGTTGCCGTGACCAGCGGCAGCAGTCAGGTCATGCTGTTCTCCGACGCCGGCAAGGCCGTGCGCTTCGACGAGGGCGACGTGCGTGCAATGGGCCGTACCGCCCGTGGCGTGCGCGGCATGGACCTGGCCGACGGCCAGCAGGTGATCGGCATGCTGGTCAGCAACGACGAAACGCTGCAGGTGCTGACCGCCACCGCCAACGGCTACGGCAAGCGCACGCCGATCGGCGACTACCGCAAGTCGCGGCGCGGCACCCAGGGTGTCATCGCCATCGATACCGGCGAGCGCAATGGCAAGCTGGTCGCCGTGGCGCTGGTCGAGGAGCAGGACGAGCTGATGCTGATGACGACCGGCGGCGTGCTGATCCGCACCCGCGTGTCCGAAGTCCGCGAAACCGGCCGGACCGCCCAGGGTGTGCGCCTGATCAATCTCGACGAGGGTGAACACCTGATCAGCCTGGAAAAGGTGGCCGAGAGCGACGAGGACCTGCCGGTCGACGACGACGCCATCGACGGCGCTGAAGCCGTGGACGGCGAGCCGGCTGCAGGTGAAACCGGCGAAGGCGAGGGCGCCTGATGAGCCCGGCGCTGTTCGAGCAGATGCAGAATTGGTTCGTCAGCATGCCGCATTGCGCGACACTCGGCATGCGGCCGGCCGGCCTCGACGAGGGCCGGCCGACGCTGGCCATCGACTGGCGCGACGAACTGGTCGGCAACCCGGTGACCGGTGTGCTGCACGGCGGCGCCATCACCAGCCTGATCGACACCACCAGTGGTCTGGCGCTGTTTGCCCGGCTCGACCAGCCCGAGGCCATCGCCACGCTGGACCTGCGCATCGACTACCTGCGCCCGGCCACGCCGGGCCAGCCGGTGTTCTGCCGTGCCGAGTGCTACAAGCTTGGCCGGCAGATCGCCTTTACCCGCGCGCTGTGCCACCAGGGCGATCCGGCCGACCCGATTGCCCATGGCGTCGCGACCTTCATGCGCGACTCCAGTCCGGCGGTGCTTGGCGGGGGGACGACATCATGAAATCCTATATGCAACGCTTCCAGGCGCTGCGCGATGCCGGCGATTTCGCCGGCATTATCGACAGCATCCCGTATGCGCGCCTGCTGGGTGTCGAGTTTGCCGAGGAGAGCGACGGTCGCCTGCTGTTCACCCTGCCGTTCCGCCAGGCCAGCATCGGCAACCCGATCCTGCCGGCGCTGCACGGCGGCGTGATTGGCGGCTTCATGGAAAACGCCGCGCTGATCCAGCTGATGTGGGTCCGCGAATCCGGCGAACCGCCGAAGACCATCGATTTTTCACTCGATTACCTGCGTTCCGGCAAGCCGGACACGCTGCATGCCCGCTGCGAGTTCACCCGTCAGGGCAAGCGTATCGCCAACATGCAGATCACCGCCTGGCAGGACGATGAAAACAAGCCGGTCGCCGTGGCCCGCGCACACTTCCTGCTGAACTAGAATCAACCGGCGCGAAGGACACGCAAACGATGTCCGCACGCTCCCTGCACTGAGTCCCGCGCAGGTCATCGCGGGAGAGAAGAGGACCCATGAGCATCTACAACTTTTCCGCCGGCCCCGCCGTGCTGCCGCAGGACGTGCTGATCGAAGCCGCCCGCGAAATGACCGACTGGCATGGCTCCGGCATGTCGGTGATGGAAATGAGCCATCGCGGGCGCGAGTTCATGTCGATCGCCGCCGATGCCGAAGCCGATCTGCGCGAGCTGCTGGCCATCCCGTCGAACTACAAGGTGCTGTTCCTGCAGGGCGGGGGCCACAGCCAGTTTTCGATGGTGCCGCTGAACCTGCTCGGCGACCGGAAATCGATCGACTTCGTCGTTACCGGCCACTGGGGCAAGCTGGCGCTGAAGGAAGCCCACCGCTTTGCCGAAGTGAACGTTGCTGCCAGCGGCGAGGACAGCCAGTTCACCACCATCCCGCCGCAGTCCGGCTGGAAGCGTGACCCCGGCGCCGCCTATCTGCATTACGTCAGCAATGAAACCATCGGCGGCGTGCAGTTCCCGTATATCCCCGAATCCGACGTGCCGCTGGTTTGCGACATGTCCAGCGACTTCCTGTCCCGTCCGGTCGACGTCAGCCGCTTCGGCCTGATTTTCGCCGGTGCGCAGAAGAACGTCGGCCCGGCCGGCCTGACCCTGGTCATCATCCGCGAAGACCTGCTCGGCCATGTCCGTCCCGGCACGCCGACCATGTTCGACTACCGGGTTCACGCCGATGCCGACTCGATGTACAACACCCCGCCGACCTACGCCATCTACATGGCCGGGCTGGTGTTCAAGTGGCTGAAGGCGCAGGGCGGGCTGAAAGGCATTGCCGCGCGCAATGCCGAGAAGGCCGCGCTGCTGTACCAGGCCATCGACGCCAGCAACGGCTTCTACCGCTGCCCGGTCGACAAGCCATACCGCTCGCAGATGAACGTGCCGTTCCGCCTGCCGAGCGAGGCACTGGAAGCGCAGTTTGTCGAAAGCGCCGCCGCAGCCGGTCTGGTGCAGCTGAAGGGCCACCGTTCGGTCGGCGGCATGCGTGCGTCGATCTACAACGCCATGCCGCTGGAAGGCGTGCGGACGCTGGTGCGCTTCATGAACGATTTCGCCCGCAACAACGGCTGAGCGCAGCACATGCTGACCGAATCCCTGCTGCGGCAGCTGGACAGCCTGTACCACGAAGGCGTGGCGCACGACGCCGGCACCGGCGTGCGCCGCGAATGCCGGCTGAACATCACGCCGGACACCGGGCGCTTCCTGTACCAGCTGGTCCGCTTCGGCAATGCGCGCCGAATTCTCGAAGTCGGTACCTCGAACGGCTATTCGACGCTGTGGCTGGCCGCAGCGGCTGACGATATCGACGGCCGCGTGATCAGCCTCGACATCGAGGCCGACAAGCAGACCGCGGCCAGCGCCCAGCTGGCCGCCGCCGGGCTTGACCACTGCGTCACCCTGTTCCGCGTCGACGCTTCGGCGTGGATCGCCGCCGCACCGGACGACGCCTTTGACCTCCTGTTCCTCGACGCCGACCGCAGCCGCTATGCCGGTGACTGGCCGCACTTGCAGCGCCTGCTGCGCCGCGGCGGTCTGATTGTGGTCGACAACGCCATTTCCCACGCCGCCGAATGTGCCGGCTTTCTCGACCTGGTCGCCGCCACGCCCGGCTACGTGGTCGAAACGCTGGCGCTCGGCAAGGGTGAATGCCTGATATTGAAAGCCTGATGTGTCAGACGAATTGCTCAAGCAACACCGCCATGCGATCGACGATATCGACGCACAAGTCCTCGAACTGCTGAACCAGCGCGCCGGCCACGCCCGCGCCATCGGCGAGATCAAGGGGGGCGGCATCATCTACCGGCCCGAGCGCGAAGCCGAAGTGCTGCGCCGGGTCAAGGAACGCAATCCGGGCCCGCTGCCCGGCGAGTCGGTGGCACGCCTGTTCCGCGAGATCATGAGCGAATGCCTTGCGCTGGAAAAACCGCTGTCGATCGCCTTTCTCGGCCCGGAAGGCACCTTCACCCAGGCGGCGGCGGTCAAGCATTTCGGTCATGCTGCCCACACCATTGCCTGCGCATCGATCGACGAGGCGTTTCGCGCCGTCGAATCGCGGACCTGTGACTACGTGGTCGCGCCGGTCGAGAACTCGACCGAAGGCGCCGTCGGCCGCACGCTGGACCTGATGGTCAGCAGCCCGCTGAAAGTCTGCGGCGAGGTCATTCTGCGCATCCATCACCACCTGCTGCGCCAGCGCGCCGACGCCCCGCCGCCGCGCAAGGTGTATTCGCACGCCCAGTCGCTGGCGCAGTGCCATGAATGGCTGAACCGTCACCTGCCCGATGTCGAGCGCGTGTCGGTGGCCAGCAATGCCGAAGCCGCCCGGCTCGCGTCCGAGGACGACACCGTTGCCGCCATTGCCGGCGAGGCCGCCGCCGAACGCTTCCAGCTGGTCCGCATCGCCGGCAGCATCGAGGACGAGCCGAACAATACCACCCGCTTCCTGGTGCTCGGCCATCAGGAATGCGTGCCGACCGGGCATGACAAGACCAGCATCGTCTGCTCGGCACAGAACCGCCCGGGCGCAGTGCACAGCCTGCTGGCGCCGATTGCCCAGGCCGGTGTCAGCATGACCAAATTCGAGTCGCGGCCGTCGCGCACCGGTCTGTGGGAATACGTGTTCTTCATCGACATGGAAGGCCACCCGGACGACAGCCACGTCACCGCCGCCCTGAACGAGCTGAGACGCTGCGCGGCCTTCGTCAAGGTGCTTGGCGCCTATCCCACTGCGGTACTGTAACGATTCGACCGGGCGGGGCCGTCCCGCCACGACAACCTTGCTGGATGGATGATGAAAAGCATTTGCGTATTTTGTGGTTCGAACTTCGGCGACAAGCCGGACTATGAACTGGGCGCCATCGCGCTGGGCCAGTTGCTGGCCCGCCGCGGGATCACGCTGGTGTACGGCGGCGGCAAGGTTGGCCTGATGGGCACCGTCGCCGACGCCACCCTGGCTGCCGGCGGCAAGGTCATCGGCGTGATTCCCGAATTCCTGCGTCTGAAGGAACTCGACCACCCGGGGCTCAGCGAGCTGCATGTGGTCGCGTCGATGCACGAACGCAAGGCGATGATGGCCGAGCTGTCCGACGGTTTTATCGCCATGCCGGGCGGCTACGGCACCTATGAGGAACTGCTGGAAGTGCTGTCGTGGTCGCAGCTCGGCATGCATCACAAGCCGGTTGGTCTGCTCGATGTAGCCGGCTTCTACACCCCGTTCCTGACCATGATGCGGCATACCGTCGAACAGGGTTTCGCCCGCGAGCAGAACCTCGACCTGATGGTGTCCGCCGCGACGCCGGACGCGCTGCTGGAACGCATGGCCGGCTGGGCGCCGGTGGCGGTCAGCAAGTGGCTGGACAAGCGGGCGATCTGACTGCGTGCATTTTTGGGCACAATGGCATGAGTGGCGCCGGTCGCTGCCCGGCGGGTTGATACACTGAAGGGTACGGCAGTCAGCCTGATCGGCTCTGCCAGTTTCCGCCTTTCAAATTCAGGAGCTTGTATGTCGAATCCGCTTCCCGTTGCTGTGGTCCTGTCCGGCTGCGGCGTCAATGACGGCACCGAGATTACCGAGGCGGTCGCGCTGATCATCGCGCTGTCCGAAGCCGGTCTTCCGTATGCATTCCATGCACCGGATCGCGAACAGGCGGTGACCGACCACCTCAGCGGCGACACCGCCGCGGGCACGCGCAGCATCCTGGCCGAGTCGGCCCGCATTGCCCGGGGTGACATCGCGCCGCTGGATGCGCTGCAGATCGACAAGGTCTCCGCCCTGGCTTTCCCCGGCGGTTTCGGCGCGGCCAGAAACCTGACCACTTTCGCCACTGATGGCGAGCAGGCGCAGCTGTATCCCGATGTCGCCCGGGTGATGCGCGACGCGCTGGCGGCCGGTACACCGGTGCTGGCAATGTGCGCCGCGCCGCTGGTGCTCGGCCTGGCTGCCCGCGATGCCGGCCTGCGCGATGTCGACCTCACCGTCGGCGCCACGGCAGGCAATCCGCTGGCGGCGGCGCTGGCCGCCTGGGGGCAGCATCCTGTTGACCGGCCGGTCGATGGCGCCTGCGTCGACAGCGCGCGCCGCCTGATCAGCGTGCCGGCCTATATGTGCGCCGGAGCCAATCCGGCCAGCATTTACGCCGCAGCCCGCGCCGCGGTGTCTGCACTGACGGCACTGGCCCGCTAGCCACGCCCTCGCGGCCCCCGGCACGACGGCCTCCTGCTCCTGCACGAGGCCGCGTTTTCGCCCGGCCGTGCCACCCCGATTTTTCTTGTTGCATCTGGAGAAGCGCCATGAACAGACCCAGAGTCAGTGTGTTTCTGGGCGTCAGCCTTGATGGTTATATCGCTGGAGAATCCGACGACCTGTCATGGCTGTCCATCGTCCAGACCGATCCGCCGGAGGACACCGGCTACGAGGCGCTGATGCGCGAGGTCGATGTGCTGGTCCTGGGCCGGAACACGTATGAGAAAGTCCTGACCTTTGGCGACTGGCCGTACCACGGCAAGCGGGTCATCGTGCTGACCCACCATGCACTGTATCCACGCCATGGCGAAGAAGCCCATGGCGGCGATCTGTGCGCGCTGCTCGCCGAACTCGGAGCAGCGGGCCATGCCCATGTGTATCTGGATGGCGGCATGGCCGTGCGCGACGGGCTGGCCGCCGGTGTGGTCGATACGCTGACCCTCAGCTGGGTGCCGGTCATCCTCGGTCAGGGAACCGCCCTGTTCGGCGTCGGGATGCCGACAAGCAAATGGCGGCTGGTCTCGTCCCGCGCCTTTCCCAGCGGCCTGGTCCAGGCGCGCTATCAACCAGTCTGAAGCACGGTTTTTGCGCATTTTTCATGCCAAAAGGATTGACAAAAGACGGCAAAATGCCCGATATGAATTCCTTGCCGGTTAATATTGCGATGCAAGGCGGACACCGCTACGCCTGCATCCAGACACAATAACAACATCATTCAATACAACCCCTACAAGGAAAATCAGTCATGGCGTACGTAGCCGAAACCATTGCCGCATTGCAGCACAGCAGTCCGGCGCAACGGGAGTTCTATCAGGCTTGCGAGGAAGTGCTGCTGTCGCTGCAACCTCTGCTGGATACCGATCCGAAATACCGCCGCCACAATATCGTGTCGCGCATCGTCGAGCCGGAACGGCAGATCATGTTCCGCGTCGCCTGGGTCGACGACCGTGGCGAAGTGCAGGTCAACAAGGGCTACCGGATCGAGTTCAACTCGGCCATCGGCCCGTACAAGGGCGGCTTGCGCTTCCACCCGAGCGTGAATGCCGGCGTGATCAAGTTCCTCGGCTTCGAGCAGATCTTCAAGAACTCGCTGACCGGGCTGGCCATCGGCGGCGGCAAGGGCGGGGCCAACTTCGATCCGAAGGGCAAGTCCGACAATGAGATCATGCGCTTCTGCCAGGCGTTCATGAGCGAGCTGTACCGCCATATCGGCCCGACCATCGACGTGCCGGCCGGCGACATCGGCGTTGGCGCGCGCGAAATCGGCTACCTGTTCGGCCAGTACAAGCGCCTGACCGGCCGCTACGAAGGCGTGCTGACCGGCAAGGGACTGAACTGGGGCGGGTCGCTGGCGCGCAAGGAAGCCACCGGCTATGGCACGGTGTACTTCGCCGGTCAGATGCTGGCCGATGCCGGGCAGACGCTGGAAGGCAAAACCTGCGTCGTCTCCGGCGCCGGCAATGTGGCCATCTACACCATCGAGAAACTGCAGGCCTGTGGTGCCCGCCCGGTCACGGCCAGTGATTCGACCGGCTTTGTCCACGACCCGGCCGGTATCGATCTCGCCCTGCTGAAACAGGTCAAGGAAGTCGAACACGCATCGCTGGCCCGCTATGCCGAGCAGCGCGGCGGAGTGCGCTTCGTGCCGGTGAGCGACTATGCGTCGGGCCGCAATGCGGTCTGGTCGGTACCGTGTGACGCCGCTTTCCCGTGCGCGACGCAGAACGAACTGAACGGTGACGATGCGACGCAACTGCTGAACAACGGCTGCAAGCTGGTCGCCGAAGGCGCCAATATGCCGTCCACCCAGGAAGCCGTCAGCCGCTTCCTCGACGCCGGCATCCTGTACGGCCCGGGCAAGGCGGCCAATGCCGGCGGCGTGGCCACCAGCCAGCTGGAAATGAGCCAGAACGCGTCGATGCAGCAGTGGAGCTTCGAGCAGGTCGACGCCCGGCTGCACGAGATCATGACCGGCATCTACCGCCAGGCCAGCGAGACCGCCCGCGAGTTTGGCGAACCGCACAACCTGGTGCTCGGCGCCAACATCGCCGGCTTCCGCAAGGTGGCCGACGCGATGATCGAGCAGGGCGTGGTGTAAGGTTGCGGGTCAACCGGATTCGGGCGCAGGATCCGGGATGACAGACCACACGGCAGGGCCATACCCTGCCGTGTTTTTCGTGGAGCATGCATGCCGACCGACCGCACTACCACTTTCCGCTGCCACCTCGATCTGCCGGCCGGTTTTCGCCGCGGCGACCTGCTGGCCTTTCATCGTCGTGATCCGCAACAGCAGGCCGAACAGGTCGATGACACCTCGCTGCGCAAGGGATTGATGTGGGACGGGTTGCCGGCCTGTCTGACGCTGCAGATTGCCGCACACGCTGCGGAAGCGACGCTGGAGATCGACGGCGAGCCCGCCACGGACGGAACGGCCGCGCTGACGGCGATGGTGCGGCGCATGCTCGGTCTGACCCAGCCGGTCGAGCAGTTTGAACAGTGCTACCGCGACCACCCGCAGCTCGGTGCGCTGATCCGGCATCATCCGGGGTTGCGGGTTCCGCTCAGCGCCACGCCGTTCGAGGCGCTGGCCTGGGCGATCACCGGCCAGCAGATCAGTGTCGGGGCGGCGATCTCGGTCCGTCGCCGCTTTATCCAGACCGCCGGTATCGCGCACCGCAGCGGCCTGTTCTGCCACCCGGACCCGCACCGGGTCGCCGCCCTCGATGAAGACCGGCTGCGCCAGGCCGGGCTGTCGCGTGGCAAGGCGCAGACCCTGCTGGCGCTGAGCCAGTGCGTGATCGACGGACAGCTGCCGCTGGATGACTGGCTCGGAGCGCCACCGGTCGATGACATCCGTGCCCGGCTGCTGCAGGTGCGCGGCATCGGCCCGTGGACGGTCAGCTATGGGCTGCTGCGCGGATACGGCTGGCTGGATGGTTCGCTGCATGGTGATGTCGCCGTCCGGCGCAATCTGCAGCGGCTGCTCGGGCGCGACGACAAGCCGGACGCCGCCGAGACCGAACGCTGGCTGGCCGGCTTTTCGCCATGGCGGGCGCTGGTCGCCGCCCACTTGTGGGCCATGCAGGCGGCAGACGGCTATTGACGGCCGGTTGCGGGCAACGAGTCATGGACAGCGCAAATGAAATTGATAATAATTATCGTTTTATTAATTTACCTGAACGCAGTCCATGTCCCTGCCGCGACGATTCCGTCTGTCCCCCTTGCTGCTCGCCACCGTTTCCCCCTTGTTGCTGACCGCCGCCGCCCGTGCCCAGACCGGGGACGCCGACGCGCCATCCACCGCCACCCTGCCGACAGTCACCATCGACGCCAGTGCCGATGCTTCGGCTGGCGGGCTCAGCAAACCGTATGCCGGCGGGCAGGTCGCCCGGGGCGGTCGGGTCGGTTTTCTCGGCACCCGGGACGATCTCGAGACCCCGTTCAGCATGACCAGCTATACCAGCAAGCTGATCCAGGATCGCCAGGCGCGCAGTGTCGGCGACGTGCTGCTCAATGACCCGGGGGTGAGGGTCGCGCGCGGCTTCGGCAATTTCCAGGAGTCGTATTTCATTCGCGGCTTCGTTCTCGGTTCGGACGATGTCGCCTACAACGGCCTGTACGGACTGCTGCCGCGCCAGTATGTGTCGGCCGAGCTGTTCGAGCGGGTCGAAGTGCTGCGCGGCGCCAACGCCTTTCTGAACGGCGCCACGCCGGGCAACGGCGGCATCGGCGGCGCTATCAACCTGCTGCCGAAACGCGCGCCGGCCGATGACCTGAACCGGGTCACACTGGGCGCATCCAGTGGCGGGTTGGGCCATGGGGCGATCGACCTCTCGCGCCGCTTCGGTCCCGACGGCCGGGCCGGCGTGCGCCTGAACGCCGTGCGGCGCGAAGGCGGTACCGGTGTCGACAACGAGAACGTCGACCTGGGCATGGTGTCGGTCGGTCTTGACTGGCGGGATACCGATCTGCGCCTGTCGGCCGATATCGGTCACCAGGAATACGCGCTGACCGGTGGCCGGCCGAACGTCACGCTGGCGGCCAGCGCCACCCGGGTGCCGGATGCGCCGGACAGCCGCCGCAACTATGCCCAGCCATGGAGCTATTCGCGGGAGCGCGACACCTTTGGCACCGTGCGCGGCGAGTACGATCTCGCCCCGAAGCTGACCGCCTGGGCCGCGTTCGGCCTGCGCGAAACCCACGAGGCCAACTCGCTGGCCAATCTGACCGTGAGCAATGCCAATACGGGCGCGGCGACGACCTATCGTGCCGACAATCGTCGCGACGACTCGGTGAAGAGCGGGGAGGCCGGGCTGCGCGGTTCGCTGCAGACCGGCAGTATCGGACACGAACTGGTTGCGGCCGCCTCGATGTATTCGCTGCAGGCGAAAAATGCCTATGCGTGGAGCAATTTTGCCTCCCCGCTGGCCACCAGTCTGTACCACCCGGTGGTGCTCGACGAACCGGCGGCGACCTATCTGGTCGGCGGCCGGCTCGACTCGCCGCTGACCACGCGCCGCGACCGGCTGACCAGCATCGCCGTATCCGACACGCTGTCGATGTTCGACGACAGCGTGCGGCTGACGCTCGGCGCACGCAAGCAGAGCATCGATACCCGTACCTACAGCTACAACACCGGGGCGCAGCAGACCCACTATGACAAGAGCCGGGTGACGCCGGCCGCCGGGCTGGTGATCAGGCTGCGCCCGGCGCTGTCGCTGTATGCGAACTATATCGAGGCGCTGGTGCAGGGCGACACGGCCGGCAGCAATGCGGTCAATGCTGGCGAGACCTTTGCCCCCTATGTGTCGCGGCAGAAGGAAATCGGCGTCAAATACGACGCGGGCAGGATTGGCGGCACGCTGGCGCTGTTTGCCACCAGCAAGCCGTCCGGCTATCTGGACCCGGTGACCCGCTACTATGGCGTCGAGGGCAAGGACCGTCATCGCGGCATCGAACTGACGGTGCATGGCGAGGCGATGCCGGGCCTGCGCCTGCTCGGCGGCCTGACCGTGCTCGATGCGGAGCAGCAGCAGACGGCAGGCGGCAGCAATGACGGCAACAAGGTCATTGGCGTGCCCGGCATCCAGGGCAGTGTCGGCGCCGAGTGGGATGTGCCATGGCTGGCCGGGCTGGCGCTGGATGCGCGCCTGATCGCCACCGGCCACAGCTATGCCAATGCCGCCAACACGCTGCGGGCGCCGGGCTGGTCGCGGCTGGACATCGGCGCGCGCTACCTGACCGAGATCGGCGGCAAGCTGGTGACCTGGCGGGCCCGGATCGACAATGTGGCCAACCGCGATTACTGGAGCTCGGTCGGTGGCTATCCGGGTAATGGCTATCTGGTTCAGGGTGCGCCGCGCACCTTCAGCGCCACGGCCACGGTCGATTTCTGAGCGCAGGCAATGGACAGCAGCGGGCACTGACGACAGTGCCCGCTTTCTCATATCCATATTCCAAGACAGACTAAATGTTTCAATCCATATATTGTTATGGCTAAATGGATTAGCGCGCGAACGCCAGCGCCGGTACATTGCGAACTATCGTTTCGCGATTACAGAACAGGCGCAACATGCATCTCTCCGAGCACCGGCTCACGCATCTGAAGCAACTTGAAGCGGAAGCCATCCATATCATCCGGGAAGTGGCTGCGGAATTCGACAATCCGGTCATGCTGTATTCGATCGGCAAGGACTCGGCCGTGATGCTACATCTGGCGGCCAAGGCCTTCTATCCCGGCAAGCTGCCGTTCCCGTTGCTGCATGTCGACACAACGTGGAAATTCCACGACATGATCACCTTCCGCGACAAGATGGCGGAACGCTACGGCTTCAAGCTGCTGGTACACACCAATGCCGAAGGGCTGGCGCAGGGCGTCACGCCGTTTACGCATGGCAGCGCGCGCTATACCGACGTGATGAAAACCGATGCCCTGAAGCAGGCGCTGAGCCAGTACGGCTTCGACGCAGCCTTTGGTGGCGCCCGTCGCGACGAAGAAAAGTCGCGCGCCAAGGAGCGGGTGTATTCGTTCCGTGACAAGAACCACCGCTGGGACCCGAAGAACCAGCGGCCGGAACTGTGGAACCTCTACAACAGCCGCCACAATCCGGGCGAATCGATCCGCGTGTTCCCGCTGTCAAACTGGACCGAGCTCGACATCTGGCAATACATCTACCTGGAAAACATCGACATCGTTCCGCTGTACTACGCAGCAAAACGACCGGTGGTCGAGCGCGACGGCATGCTGATCATGGTCGACGACGACCGCCTGCCGCTGAATCCGGGTGAAACCCCCGAGTGGCGTTCGGTGCGCTTCCGTACCCTTGGCTGTTACCCGCTGACCGGTGCGGTCGAATCCACCGCCGCGACGCTGCCGGAGATCATCCAGGAAATGCTGCTGACGCGGACCAGCGAACGCCAGGGCCGGGCCATCGACCACGACCAGTCCGGCTCGATGGAAAAGAAAAAAATCGAAGGGTATTTCTGAATGGCGCACCAATCCGAACTCATCGCCCACGATATCGGCGGCTACCTGAAGCAGCACGAGAACAAGGACCTGTTGCGCTTCATTACCTGCGGCAACGTCGATGACGGCAAATCCACGCTGATCGGTCGGCTGCTGCACGATTCCAAACTGATTTTCGAGGACCATCTGGCGGCCATTGCCCGCGACTCGAAAAAGTACAACACCACCGACGGTGAAATCGACCTGGCGCTGCTGGTCGACGGGCTGCAGGCCGAGCGCGAGCAGGGCATCACCATCGATGTCGCCTACCGCTACTTCAGCACCGACAAGCGCAAGTTCATCATCGCCGACTGCCCGGGACACGAGCAGTACACCCGCAATATGGCCACTGGCGCCTCGACCAGCGATCTGGCCATTATCCTTATCGATGCCCGCTACGGCGTGCAGACCCAGACCCGCCGGCACAGCTTTATCGTCAGCCTGCTTGGCTTGCGCCATGTGATCGTCGCGGTGAACAAGATGGACCTGCTCGATTTCGACCAGCAGGTGTTCAACGACATTCGCGATGACTACCTCGCCTTTGCCGGCCAGCTCGACATTCCCGACATCCGCTTCGTGCCGATCTCGGCGCTGCGTGGCGACAATGTCGTCACCGCCAGCGAACACACGCCGTGGTACGACGGTCCGACCCTGATGTCGCTGCTCGACAGCGTCGATGTCGGCGACCGTGCCGCGCAGAGCGCCTTCCGGCTGCCGGTGCAGTACGTGAACCGGCCGAACCTGGATTTCCGTGGCTTCTGCGGCACGATCGCCTCGGGTGAAATCCGCCCCGGCGACGCGATCACCGCGCTGCCGTCCGGACACCGGAGCCGGGTCGCACGCATCGTGACCGCGGACGGTGATCTCGATGTTGCCTTCGCCGGTCAGGCGATCACGCTGACGCTGGCGGACGAGATCGACATCTCGCGCGGCGACATGATCGTTCACGACGGTGAAGCGCTGCCGCAGGTTGCGGCCGCCTTCGACGCGTCGCTGGTCTGGATGGATGCCACGCCGCTGAGCCCGGGCAAGGGTTATGTGTTCAAACTGGGCGGCAAGCAGGTGGCTGGCCGGGTGGCGGCGATCCACAAGCGGATCGATGTCAACACCATGCAGCCGCATCCGGCCGATCTGCTGCAGCTGAACGAGATCGCCCGCGTGCGCATCGAGCTGGACGCACCGGTTGCGTTCGACCTGTATGCAGAGTGCCGCGCCACTGGCAGCCTGATCGTCATCGACCGCCTCAGCAATACCACGGTCGCAGCCGGCATGATCCGTGCTGCGGTGAGGGCAGGCGGGGACGGTCAGCCGCGCACGCCGGAGCAGGAGCTCGCACACTACCGGGCTTTCGAGCAGGAGCTCAATGCGCTGGTCCGGCGTTACTTCCCGCACTGGGAGGCAAAGGACATCGCCAGCCTGCTGTCCGGGAAGTAATCCCCCGACTCCCCCCACGCACAAGCCGGCCGTCTGGCCGGTTTGTGCGTGGGGCAGACTGCGCGCGGCCTTGCCTGCTGCTGCTTTCCGTCAAATTAGCTGACCGGTCCGGCCACTTTGGTCCTACACTTTGACGCTAATATTTCATTGATTCGCCGACACCATGGCTCATCTGTTCACTCCGTTTTCGCTGCGTGACGTCACGTTTGCCAACCGCATCGGCGTCTCGCCGATGTGTCAGTACTCAGCCTGTGACGGGCTGGCCAACGACTGGCACCTGGTTCATCTGGGTGGACTGGCACGGGGCGGGGCCGGGCTGGTGATGAGCGAGGCGGTCGCGGTGTCACCCGGCGGACGCATCAGCCCGCAGGATCTCGGCCTGTGGAACGCCGGGCAGATTGCGCCCCTGGCGCGCATTGTCGACTTTATCGCCGGGCAGGGCAGCGTGGCCGGTATCCAGCTGGCCCACGCCGGCCGCAAGGCCAGCACCCACCGGCCCTGGGATGCGCGGCGCGGCACGATCGGCATCGAAGACGGAGGCTGGCCCACGGTGGCGCCGGCCGCTGTCGCCTTCAGCGACCATGCCACCCCGAAGGCCCTGAGCACCGGTGAGATCGGGGCCATCGTCGCCGACTTCGCCGCGGCGGCCATCCGCGCCCGCCAGGCCGGCTTCCGGGTGGTCGAAATCCATGCCGCCCATGGTTATCTGCTGCACCAGTTCCTGTCCCCGCTGAGCAATCGCCGCAGCGACGACTACGGTGGTGGCTTCGGCAATCGCACCCGGCTGACGCGGGAGGTGGTCCGTGCGGTGCGCGATGTCTGGCCGGCCTCGCTGCCGCTGTTCGTCCGCCTGTCAGCCACCGACTGGGCCGAAGGCGGCTGGACACCGGATGAATCGGTCGAACTGTCCCGGCTGCTGAAAGCCGATGGCGCCGACCTGATCGACATGTCGTCCGGCGGACTGGTGCCCCATGCCGCCATCCCGGTCGGCCCGGGCTACCAGACCGCGTTTGCCGCCGATGCCCGCCATCGCGCCGGCGTACCGGTGGCGACGGTCGGCATGATTACCTCGCCGGCACAGGCTGACCATATCGTGCGCAGCGGACAGGCCGACATGGTATGGCTGGCACGCGAACTGCTGCGCCAGCCGCACTGGCCGCTGCATGCTGCCGAGGTGCTGGGGCAGGAAGTCCCGTGGCCACCGCAATATGTGCGTGCCGCCGCAGCCGGCACCCCGATCCGCGACTGACCCCGGGCCCGCTTCCCATGACTTTCGACGACTCGACGCCATTGCGCCGGCTGCCCGACTTTGTCTCTTTCTGGCTGGCCAGACTGCTGACCACCAGCGCTTTTCAGGTGCTGTCGGTCGCGATCGGCTGGCAAGTGTATTCGCTGACCCACAATGTCTTCGATCTCGGCCTGGTCGGACTGATCCAGTTCCTGCCACGTATCGCGCTGGTGCTGGTGATCGGCCATGTCGCCGACCGCTACGACCGCCGCCGCGTGGTCGGTATCGCCCAGCTGCTGCAGGCACTGAGCGCGCTGTCGCTGGCCCATGGCGTCTTCAGCGGCGGGCTGACCCGGGAGTGGGTGTTCCTGGCCGCATTCATCATGGGGGCGGCGCGGGCGTTCGAGCAACCGACCTCGCAGGCGCTGCTGCCGATGCTGCTGCCGACGGCCGTGCTGCCACGGGCCATCGCTGCCAACGCGTCGGCCAACGAACTGGCCACCATCGTCGCCCCGGCGCTCGGCGGCTTCCTGTATGCGATCGGCCCCGGCGAAGTCTATCTGCTCGGCGGCGGCTGCTATCTGCTGGCCTGCGTGCTGAACCAGCTGCTGTGTCCGCGACCGGCCACCGCCGCGCCGGCCCAGGCCGCCAGCCTCGACACTTTTCTGGCCGGCATCCGCTTTATCCGCAGTCGGCCGGACATCCTCGGCGCCATTTCGCTGGACATGTTCGCCGTGCTGCTGGGCGGTGCCACCGCACTGCTGCCGGTGTTCGCCCGCGACATCCTGCATGCCGGCCCGATGGGGCTCGGCCTGCTGCGTTCGGCACCGGGCATCGGCGCACTGCTGATGTCATTGTGGCTGGCACGCCACCCGCCACGGCACCGGGTCGGCAGGGTCATGTTCATGGCTGTCGCGGTATTCGGCCTGTCCACCATCGTGTTCGGCCTGTCGTCGAGTTTCCCGCTGTCGCTGGCGGCACTGGTAGTCCTTGGCGCTTCCGACATGATCAGCGTGGTCATCCGCAGCGCGTTTATCCAGCTGGAAACACCGGACGAGATGCGCGGCCGGGTCAGCGCGGTCAACATGCTGTTTATCGGCGCGTCGAATCAACTGGGGGAATTCGAGTCCGGCGCGACGGCGGCACTGGTCGGCACCGTGCCGTCGGTGGTGATCGGCGGCGCCGGCACGCTGCTGGTGGTGGTGCTGTGGATGCGGCTGTTCCCGTCGCTGGCGAAACGCGAGCAGTTGGTGACGCAAGCACATTGAGTGCTCAGCATGCCGCTTAGCAAAAAATTTCTTTTGCATCCCGTCGGCGGACAATATCGTCGCTTGCCGTAATGGAATTTGGCTTGCGCTGGGTATGGTGACTGCCAGTTGATTCCAGAAATCCGCGAATTTGCCCAAATCCGCGATATCCGGCTGTCGTTACTCTCCTGTAACCCCGTGCCTGCATTTCATAAAATAAAGATTCTGCAGCAGAAGGGCGTGTGCGCATAAACGGACTTTTCCCTTCAATAAAAACAGGCTCAAGAAGTTCGTCGCCGGACTGGCACGGCAGTAATGTGATTTGCAATGCCTGGTCAGGCAGACCGGAAAAATCAAGGCGTTCGGCCAATTCATGCATGGATAAAGTCACCGACTTCAATCCCCCACTGCTGATTTCTGCTGACCCGGCACTGCCGTGGCCAATGATTTTTAACTTGTCTCCAATTGAAATTTCACTGAATATCTCGTCATCCTGCTGATTCATCAAGGTCATGCTGTTTATGGCAAGATAGTTCCCTATGCTCATTATGGTGGATTTGATTTCTGTTTCCTTTACGCCGGCATTCAAAAGTGATTTTCTTGACAAATCTGACGTATTGTATTTTTCAAATAAACTTTTCCCCATTGCTGCGGCGAAATCAGAGCGCCTCTTCTTTAGTTCTTCATAAAAATCCAGCTGTTCATTCCTTGAAGAAAATACAACAATGTCAGGTTTTTTGTTTACGGCATACTTCTGTGTATACAGTGCAATAGCGATGTCTACGGTATCGCGACTGAGAAAAGGAACGTATATATATCCGGAGCCCCTCAACCCACTCCGGTCACGCAACGTCAGCGGATTATTGCTGACCATGCGGAACAGATTCAGGCTATCAATGGTGCCCCCCGGATCGGGATTGATCCAGCGCCCGAGC
>NZ_JHVK01000026.1 GCF_000620105.1 Microvirgula aerodenitrificans DSM 15089
ATGGCGAAGCCGGCTTCGATCTGCTTCTGGTCGAAGATCGGTTTCAGGGCGTTGCCGGTGGCGCGGGTATCCCGGCTCAGGCTGGCCAGGGCAGCGGTCTGGGCCGGGCTGCTGTCGGCCACTTCCAGCGTGCCGGGCGCCATCGCGCTGCGCGTCACGCTGCTCGCGCTGTCGCTGGCCGCCATCGCGCCCGGTGGGGCGATACTGACCCCGCCGCCCTGCAGCGGGCTGCGGGTTTGGGGGTCGCCGGGCTGCTTGTCGCCGGCAGGGGCGTCGCCCTGCGGGGTGTCCTGTTGCGGGGTCCCCGTCCCTCCCCCGCCTCCGCTGTAGCCGCCGCCGGCACTGAAGCTGCTGGCACGGTAGGCCGCACGGTTGATCAGGGCGCTGTGGTTCAGCGAGCCGGTCCGCAGCCGGTTCTGCGTCGCGGCCGCCGTGCTGTCGATCACCGCACCCTTCAGCGTGGTCGTCCCGGCCACGTCAAGGTCGAAGCCGCCGTCACCGGCGCGCAGTGCCGTCTGTTCGCGCACGCTGAGGTAGTCGCTGTCGATCTGCTGCAGGCTGGCGTCAGCGCTGACCGAGTAGCCATAGCCGTAGGTCCCGCTGGCGTTCAGCGACATGTCTCGCTGGCTGAAGTCGTGCCGGTCCTGCAGGCTTTCCAGGCTCAGGCCGCCCCCGGTCCGGAGTTCGATCCGCCGACCGCGCCCTTCGGCGCCGCGCAGCGTGATGTCGCCACCGGCGTTCAGCGTCAGCGTCCCGCCGGCCGCCAGCCGGCCGGGCAGCTGTTCCACGTCGTCGCCCTCGCTTCGACCCTGCGAGAGACCGCCGCGGAGATGGAAGCCGACCGCCGCTCCCTTGCCCTGGCCCCCGCCGTAGCTGGCGGCGAGGCCGAATCCGCCCTGGCTGCCGTGCTGTCGGCGGCGCTGTTGCTGCCAGTGCCGGGCCGCTTCGACGGTGAGGGCGCCGTCCGCGCTCAGGCTCAGGCCGCCACCGGCGCGGATCTCGCTGCCGCGCAGCCGGATTCCGCTGTCCTCGCCCGCACCATGGGCACGGAGGCTGGCGTCGCCGCCGGCCACCAGTTGGGCGCCCCGGGCCTGTTCGCCGTGTCGTTGCTGTCGCTGCTCGTTGCGGCTGTTGCCCACGGTCAGGCTGACGGTGATGCCGCCCCCCTTCGGATTGGCCTTCAGCGCGTCGTACAGGTTTTTGCCGGCCAGGGCGCCGCCGGCGCCGGCCAGCAGTTTCAGGCGCGGGTCGTCGCTGTCGGCCGAGGCCTGCTGCAGCTGGCGGGCGGTTTCGTAAGCGGTGATCACCGGGCTGCTGACCCGCAGTGACAGACCCGACTGGCGGAAGGTGGTGTCGTTGCGCTGTTCGCTGCGCTCGCGGGCTTCGCCCAGTGTGATCCGCTGCGCATCGAGTCCGATGTCGCCGCGGGGCGCCAGCACCTGGCTGCCGGTCTGCCGGTAGTCACGGCCGGCGGACAGGGTCACCCCGCCGTCGGTGGCACCGACCAGGCTGGCCACGGCACGTTCCCCCTCCTCCCGCTGCCGGTGCCGCTGTTCCTGCTCCCCGGCAGTGAAGCCGATGCTGCCGCCCCGGAACACCCCGCTGGTCAGTTGTTGCCGGTAGTGGTCAAGCGTGTGCCGGCTGTACCCGGCGCTGAGCGCCAGGTCACGGCCGGCCTGCAGCCGGGTGTCCTGTGTCGACGCTGCCTGGCTGGCGCTCAGTTCAAGGTCCCGGCCGGCCTGCAGCTGCAGCCGCTCGCCGCTGAGGGTGCTGGCCCGGATCTGCTGCTGGTCCAGTGTGTCGCGGGTGGTCTCCAGCGTGCTGCTCAGCTGACCGCGGTGCTGTACCTGCAGCAGCTGGTCGACATGCTGCCAGGCCTCGCCGCCGATCAGGCGCAGGTCGCGGCCGGCCACGGCGGCCAGGTCGCCGTGTTCGCTGCGCGCCTGCACCGCGCGGGTATGCAGGTCGCGGCCGGCGCTCAGTACCTGGTCGCTGCGGCTCTGGAGCCGGCTGCCGACGTCGTCGCGCCGGGCGTCGTGGCGCCAGTTGCTGTTACTCCATTGCGTCAGGTGCGTGCTGCCGGTGGCGACGCTGCCCAGGCTCAGGTCACGACCGGCGTGCACGCCGGTCTGACCCCGGCTGTCGAGTTCTGCCCCCATGACCTGCAGGTCACGCCCGGCGCGCAGGGTCAGCCGGCCATCGTCCCCGCGCAGGGTCAGCCGCGCCACCTGGTCAACATGGGTGCTGCTGCCCTGGGCATGCGCCGTGTGCCGGGTGGTGGTGCTGACGGTCAGGTCGCGCCCGGCCTGCATGTCGAGCCGGGATGCGCCGTCGACGGCGGTGCCGTACAGCCCGATATCGCCCGTGGCGCGGAGGTCGAGCTCATCGCCGCTGATCCGGCCACCGGCCAGCCGGATCTGGCCGGCGCGCAGCGCCAGTTCGCGGCCGGCAAGCTTGCCGCTGCTGTACAGCGTGCCGTCGATCTTGAGCCCGATCCGGTCGGCCGACAGCAGCGCACCGCTGCCGTCAAGGTCGCCGGGCCGGACCTGCACGTACAGTTGCGGCACCAGTGCCCGGGTCGTGCTGCCGTCCGCCTGCCGGATGTCGTGCTCGACCAGCCACACCATGTCGCTGGTCAGTTGTGCCATCTGTGCGGCGCTCAGCGCCACGCCGGGCACCAGTTGCCACGCCCGCGCCTGGGTCACGCCGCTGTCCAGCAGTGCCCGGTACTGCGCCTCGTCGTTGCGATGCTGGCCGAGGAAGCGCCGACCGGTCAGCGCCATGACCTGTTCGCGCACCAGCCGCTGTTCATGAAAGCCGTCACCCAGCCGGCGCTGGACATGGCGCGGGTCGACCTGCAACTGGGCCAGTTGCGCATCCGACGACAGCCAGCGCCGGCGGTCGGTATAGCGCGGGTCGGTTTCGACCACGTAACGGTCCGGTTCCTGTGCCGGGCGGAACAGGCGGCTGTCATCCTGCTCCAGCTCCAGTCCGCCGGTACGGACCACGCTGTCCGGGCGCTCCACCTCGGTCCACGCCTTCTTCCCCGGCCGTGGCTTCAGTTGCGTGCCGCTGCCCACCGGCTGGCTGTGGCCGCGATAGTCGACCACGCCGAGGCCGATCGTCTGCTCGGTCTGCGGTGTGTACGGCCGCGACGCGTAGCCCTGCCAGTCCTTCTTGTGCTTTTCCAGCAGGCTGGGGGTCCGCTTGATGCGCCAGTAGCTGTCGGCGACGCCATCGTCGCGGACGATCCGGGTGCCGGTCGCGTCGAGGTTGTCCAGCTTGCCAATGGGGCCGTCCAGCAGGCCGCCGGCGAGGATGTGGCTCTTGTCGTTGACCAGCCGGTCCGCCTCCAGCCATATCCGGCCCCCGGCCAGGATCCGGCCGGGGGCCGACGTGGTGATCCGGCTTGCGTAGGTCCGCCGGGTATAGCTGTACTGGGTGTAGCGGTCGGTCTTGCCTTCCGGCGTGCGCAGCCGCATCACTTCGTCTTTGAAGTTCTCGATGCCGGGCCGCTCACGCCGGTAGCGGTCTGGCGAGCCATACGGCTGGAATTCGGTGATGGCCTCCTCGCTGACCGGCACCACCTCGCTGGCGAAGTGATCGTTGTCATTGCGGATCTGCGCCGCCGCGATCTGCAGATCGCCGAGCGCCTCGATGGTGCTGCTGCGGTTGACCAGCGTCTGCGCCCGGCCGCTGGCGCGGCCTTGCGCGTCCAGCGTGCCGCCGATCGCCAGCCCGCCGGCACTGAACAGCAGTCCCCGTTCCCGGTTCAGCAGCGACGCGGTGCCGACGTCCAGCTGTTCGCTCGCGGCGAGGGTGCCTCCCTCTTCGTTGAGCACGGACGCGCTGGCGATCGCCAGCCGGTCGCCATCGATCAGGCCCAGGTTGTGCAAGCGGCCGGCGATGTGCAGCCGGGTCTCGCCGGCGCGGATCTCGCCGGTGGCGGCGTTGTCGAGGGCGGCAGCGCGCAGTGTCAGGGCGCCCACCGCGAGCAGTTTGCCGTGGTTGTACAGATGCCCGCCGACATGCAGTGCGGCCTCGCCGTCGGCCTGCCACTGGCCGCGATGGGTGACGTCACCGTCGACATTCAGCGTCAGCGCACCCCGGCTGGACCACTTGCTGTCGGGCGCCGACAGCGACCCCGCCCGCAGTGTCATCTGCCCGGCCTTGACCACCGCCCCGTCGCTGACCATCTGGCCCGGGGTGGCAAAGGCCAGCCGCCCGCCGGCGGTCAGCTTTGCCCGGCGCAGGCTCAGCGGGCCGTCACTGTCCAGCGTGATGGTCGCGGCCTTCAGCGTGCTGTCGTCGAGGTCGACGCTGGCGGCACCGAGTGTCAGCGAATCGCTCGCGCTCAGCGTGCCGCTCGCCTGCAAGGCCCCCTCGCTGTGGAGGTGGACATGGCGGGCGCTGAGCTGGCCGCTGTGCTGCTGTCGCCCGGCATGCACGCTCAGTTCGCCACCGGCACTCAGCGTGCCACGCTGGTGCAGCGCATGTGCCGTCAGCCGGGCGCTGCCCTCGCTGTGCACCGTGCCGCTGACTTCCAGCCGGCCGTCGGCATGCAGCACCAGTCCGCCGTCGCCGGCGGTAACCTTGCCGCCGAGGTTGACGCCGACGCCGTGCTCGGTGCCGGTCAGGAAGATCTTGCCGGCATACATGCCGCCGAGCAGGGCCGAATCCAGCGCGAACTGCGGCCGGGTGGCCGCGTCGGCGGCCTCGGGGCTCACGCTGTCGCCGTCGGCGCTGATGCGGTTGGCGCCGGTCACCACCCGCAGGTGTCTGGCCCACAGCCCGGCGTTGATTTCGACCGCACGGGCAAAGATCGCGGTGTGGCTGCTCAAGCCGGCATACAGCCCGGCGCCCTCGATGCGCACCGTGCCATTGCTGACGCGAAAGCTGTCCAGATTGCCCTGCGGGCCGGGCTGCGGCCGGCCGGTGCTCAGCGTGCTGCGGTCGGCATTGATGAAACCGCAGCCGGCGCAGGTGATGCCGGACGGGTTGGCGACGATGACGTCGGCGCGAGGACCGGCCACTTCCAGCAGGCCGCGCAGCAGGCTGGGCTGGCTGCTGTTGACCTCGTTGATGATCAGCCGGGCACTGCCGTTGGCCAGGGCCGGATTGCTGCGCACCCAGCCGCCAAGCTCGGTCTGCACGTCGTGGCGGGCGTTGTTGAGGATGGCGCCGCGCGGGCCGACGTCGAACTGGCGGTAATGGTTGTGCGAAACGCCTGCGGCGTTGGGGGTCTGGATGTCGACCTGCGGCAGGCCGCTGGCGGTGCGCTGCACCACCGGCTGCTGCGTGCTCGCGGCCCCCGGATCAGCGACGATGCCGTCCGCGCCGGCACCGGCAGCCAGCAGGAACAGCAGCGGAAGCAGCAGGGACGGCACGCAGCGGCGGACGAGGGGCATGGTGACGGCGCGGGACGGATTGGACTCCGTCACGCTACGCGGCACAGGCGCGCATGCCATCTGCCGGATTCCCGAGTTGAAACGGGAAGCCGCTGATTATTTGCTGGTTTTTACTGTGAAGAGAGACAGAAAAAGCCGGGTTCAGTGCCCCAGCCCTCTTCGGTCAACGGTTACTTCAGGATCAGGAACTCGACCAGCAGGTTCTTGAACACGAAACCGATCACGCCGGCGAACAGCGCCAGGAACAGCACGAAAGTACCGAACTTGCCGGCGCCGGACTTGCGTCCCAGATCAAGGATGATGAAAGCCATGAAGACGATCAGGCCGCCAAGCAGCACGACCATCGAGATGTTGGTGAATTGTTCTTCGCTCAGATTGCTCAGATCCCACTTGCTGAAATCCATGTAACACTCCCCTTTAGCAGATCAGCCGATTATATCGGTTGACGTGCCGCAACCTGATAGCAAAAAAACGCGAGGACAGCGCCTCGCGTTTTTTACCTCAGACTGTCTCAGCCACGCTTGACCCTGGCATTGGCGGCAATCCGCATCCGCAGGGCGTTCAGCTTGATGAAGCCGGCTGCATCGGCGTGGTTGTAGGCGCCGCCATCTTCGTCGAAGGTGGCAATGGTCGGATCGAACAGGCTGTCGGTCTTCGATTCGCGGCCGACCACGATCACGTTGCCCTTGTACAGCTTCAGCCGCACCCAGCCGTTCACGGTCGATTGCGATGCGTCGATCATCGCCTGCATCATCCTGCGTTCCGGGCTCCACCAGTAGCCGGTGTACAGCATGCTGGCGTACTTCGGCATCAGTTCGTCCTTCAGGTGGGCGACTTCGCGGTCCAGCGTGATCGATTCGATCGCGCGGTGCGCCTTCAGCATGATGGTGCCCCCCGGGGTTTCGTAGCAGCCGCGCGATTTCATGCCGACATAACGGTTCTCGACGATGTCGAGGCGGCCGATGCCGTGCTTGCCGCCAAGCTGGTTCAGCTTGGTCAGCACTGCAGCCGGGCTCAGGGCCGTGCCGTTGATGGCGACGATATCGCCTCCCTTGTATTCCAGCTCGATGTATTCGGCTTCATCCGGTGCCTGTTCCGGCGAGCAGGTCCACAGCCACATGTCTTCTTCCGGCTCCTGGGCCGGATCTTCCAGCACGGTGCCTTCGTAGGAGATGTGCAGCAGGTTCGCATCCATCGAGTACGGGCTGCCGCCGTTCTTTTTCTTGCTGATGTCGATGCCGTGCTTCTCGGCATAGGCCAGCAGTTTTTCACGCGACAGCAGGTCCCATTCGCGCCACGGAGCGATGACGGTCACGTCCGGCTTCAGTGCGTAGTAGCCGAGTTCGAAACGCACCTGGTCGTTGCCCTTGCCGGTTGCGCCATGGCTGACGGCATCGGCGCCAACCTGGTTGGCGATCTCGATCTGGCGCTTGGCGATCAGCGGACGGGCGATCGAGGTGCCGAGCAGGTACTCGCCTTCATAAACTGCATTGGCGCGGAACATCGGGAACACGAAGTCGCGGACGAATTCTTCGCGCAGATCGTCGATGAAGATGTTGTCGGGATTGATGCCGAGCGCAATGGCTTTCTTGCGCGCCGGTTCCACTTCCTCGCCCTGGCCGATATCGGCGGTGAAGGTCACCACCTCACACTGGTAGGTGTCCTGCAGCCATTTGAGAATGACCGAGGTGTCCAGGCCGCCTGAATAGGCGAGTACAACTTTCTTTACATCGTGGTGCATTTCTATTTTCCCGTCCGGATAAAAAAAGGGCGGCGCTTAAATGAATAAGCGCCGCCCGTTTTGGGGTTGAGATGAACGCTGAGCCTCTAGCCCTCGCCCACCAACGACGCATGCAGATAGCCGCGGACGCGGCGCACTCGTCGTGCGCCGTCCGCGCGGCTACGTCGCAGCGCATCAAGTTGGTGGAAAGCGTCAAGCATCTGGTTCATCCCTGAAATTCGATCGTGGAGCCGGGTCCGTGCCGCTGGACGTCAGCCAAGGTCTGTCGATGATTTTTACGGAATTGCGACACAGATGCAAGCGCTATCTTGCATTCCGGTCAAATTTAAGCATTTGCTCATCTTCAAGCCGCAATACCCGCACGTAATAGCCGTCGCCGTCCTGCTCGACCCCGTGCAACTCCAGATCCTTCTGCATCCGCGTCACGCGCCCCAGATAGGACACGGCCTCGTCGCTGATCTGCTGCCCCGGCGTCCATACCGGAATGCCCGGCGGATATGGCGTCACCTGATCACAGGCGACGCGTCCGGCGAGTTCGACGTTGGGCCGGCCGTCGTCATCAAGCAGCGGCAGCATTTCGCCGGCCTCGTAGAACGCATCACGCGGCAGGCAGACCAGCCGGCCCAGACCCGGCAGCGCCGGCAGCTGTGGCGGCCGCCGCGGGGTGCGCTTGTCGCGCGCGACCCGCATCAGTGCATCGAGCAGCCGCGACGCCTTGCTGCGGGTAGTGCCGATGGTGACCAGCAGTGTCAGGGTGTTGAAGGTGGTTTTCTCGACCTGGATATTGAAGCGTTCGAG
Source organism: Microvirgula aerodenitrificans DSM 15089 (assembly GCF_000620105.1). Classification (NCBI taxonomy): domain Bacteria; kingdom Pseudomonadati; phylum Pseudomonadota; class Betaproteobacteria; order Neisseriales; family Aquaspirillaceae; genus Microvirgula; species Microvirgula aerodenitrificans. Next base: position 7,948 of record NZ_JHVK01000026.1, read on the forward strand.
CAGGATGTCGCGCAGTTCGGCGCCGGAATAGCCCGAGTCGCTGATGTCGATGGTCAGCTTGGTCGGGTCGAGACGGATGGCGTCGCTCGCCAGTTCGGCCGGCAGCAGGTCGTCGAGTTCCAGTACGCGAAACACGCCGGTCCCGGCAATGAGTTCGCGCAGTTCGCGAGCGATGCCGAGCGCACGGTCGATCAGGGTGTAGCCTTCCATCATCGCCTGCTTTCGCGCCACGTCCAGGCTGGCGATGATCGAGTACTGCGGGCTGGTCGACGCGTGCATGTTGAAGTTCTCGCGGAACAGGTGGGCGTCGAACGCCGGGTCGTTCACGTGGATCATGCTCGCCTGCGACAGCGCCGACAGTACCTTGTGCGTCGACTGGGTCACGTAGTCGGCCCCGCATTCGAGCGCGGTCGGCCGCATGGCCGGATGGAAGCGGGCAAAGCCGTACCACGCCTCGTCGACCACCACCTTGACCCCGCATTCGTGTGCGGCGGCGATGATCGGCGCCAGGTCGTAGCACAGGCCGTCATAGGTCGAGCTGGTCAGGATCAGCACCCGTGCGGACGGGTGGGCGGCCAGCGCATCGAGGATGGTCTGCTTCGGCACCGGACCGAACAGGCCGTAGCGGCGATTCAGGGTCGATTCGAGGTAGACCGGGCGCGCGCCGGACAGGATGGTCGCGTGATGGACCGATTTGTGACAGTTGCGGTCCAGCAGCAGGGTATCGCCCGGCGCCAGCAGGGTCTGCAGGATGACCTTGTTGGCCGTCGAGCTGCCATTGGTGGCGAAATAGGTGCGACGGGCACCGAAGGCCCGGGCGGCCAGTGCCTGGGCATCGTTGATCACCCCGGCCGGGTGCAGCAGCGAGTCCAGCATCGGCACCGAGACCGACAGGTCGGCGCGCAGGGTGTTCTCGCCAAGAAACTGGTAAAAGTCGCCGACCCACGGGCTGCCGCGCAGCGAGTCGCCACCGGAATGGCCCGGCGTGTGCCACGAGTCCTTGGCCAGTTCAACGTAGCGCTTCAGGGCATCGAAGAACGGCGTTGCCGCCTTCTCGGCGATTTCCGCCTGCAGGATATGGCGCCAGCCGGCCCAGTCCTGCTCGTCGCGCATGAAATAGCCGGACAGGGTTTCGCCCAGCAGATTGGCCACCTGCGCCCGCTCCTCGCCCCGCCCCAGCAGCACGTACAGCGACAGTTCCGGCCGGAAGTCGCCAAGCCAGTCGACGAACGGCAGCAGCGGCTGGTCCAGATCCTGGCTGTCGATCAGCACGATCTGGATGCTGCCGTCGTCCCGCACGGCCACCTGCGCGTCGGCCGCCGACGCCGCCGGTACGAAGCTCAGCCCGAACGCACCGCTTTCCTGATGCGCATTGTGGTTCAAGCCCTTGATCGCCTCGCGCAGCCACACCGCATCGCGGCCGACCACCAGGACCTTGCAGCCAGGTTTGTTCATTGTGTCCTCGCAGAGCGTGATTTTGTTGTTCTGTCTGGCGGAATGAATTTCCGCCGATTCGCTAGCTAATCCTACGCACGGTATGCACACACGTCATGCTGCGATGCAATGATCGCGCCCGGTCGCCCGGCGTCGATCGCGCCGCCCCAAGCCGCCCGCAGTCTGTAAAATGTGCGCATGCTGACCGATCTCGAAAAAGACGCCATCCGCCATCACTACCAGACGCTGGCCACCGCGCTGCCCGGCTTCAAGCCGCGGCCGTCGCAGCGGCGGATGATTGCGGAAATCGCCAATGCCCTGTCCCGCTGCAAGGAGCGCGACGGCGATGAACTGCCGGAGCGGGAAGGCGAAAGCATTCTGGCGGTCGAGGGACCAACCGGGGTCGGCAAGAGTGTGGCCTATCTGATCGCCGGCGGCGTGATGGCCAAGAACCGCGCCAAGAAGCTGATTGTCAGTTCGGCGACGGTGGCGCTGCAGGAGCAGCTGGTCAATCGCGACCTGCCGTTCGTGGTCGAGCACAGCGAGCTGCCGCTGACCTATGCGCTGGCCAAGGGGCGTGGCCGCTATGCGTGTCCTTACCGCCTGTTCCAGCTGACCGCCGATTCGACCCAGGGCGAGTTGCTGGCGCCTGATCCGGCCGCCGCACTGTGGGAGCGCAAGCCGGAGGCTGCCGAGCTGGCGGCAATCAAGGCGCTGGCCGACGCGTTCTACTACAAGACATGGAACGGGGATCGCGACGATTACCCGGAAATGATCGACGATGCGCTGTGGCTGCGGGTCACCAATGACCGCCACGGCTGCCTGAAGGCGGCCTGCCCGAACCGGCCGGAATGCCCGTTCTACATTGCCCGCGATGCGCTGGAGAACGTCGACGTGGTGGTCACCAACCACGACCTGCTGCTGGCCGACTGTGCGATGGGCGGTGGCGTGATTCTGCCGGCGCCGGAACAGAGCTTCTATTGCATCGACGAGGCGCACCATCTGTCGAAAAAGGCGGTCAACCAGTTTGCCGCCGACTTCCAGAGTGGCCCGACCCTGGGCTGGCTGGACAAGGTGGCGACGCTCGCCAGCCACGCCGACACGCTGCTCGACAAGCACGAACTGGTCGATCTGCTGATCGATTCGGCGGCGGCCAGTATCGAGCACTTGACCCAGTTCATCGCCGTGCTCGACGGCATCGAGGCGCTGTCCGGCAACGACGGCGACGACGAACCGACCTGGCTGCTGCCGGCCGGCCCGCTGCCCGAGGGCGTCGACCAGCTGGCCGCCAACCTGCAACTGACCAGCGCCGCGCTGGAAAAGCAGCTCGAACAGCTGTCCGACGCGCTGGCCGAAGCGCGCAAGGACAAGTCCGGCGGCGACATGCTGCTGATCGACCGCCTGTCCAGCGAACTGGGCTTCTTCATTTCCCGCGCCGAACCATTCGCGGCAGTGTGGACGCTGTTTGTCACCGAGCCCGAGGACAAGGCGCCGCCGATCGCGCGCTGGATTACCGCACGCGCAGTCGGTAACCGCCGCGATTACCGGGTGTCGGCCTCGCCGGTGTCGGCCGCCGGCAGCCTGGCCAGCACGCTGTGGCGCAAGGCGGCCGGTGCGGTGCTGACTTCGGCCACGCTGCGTTCTCTGAACAGCTTCGACCTGCTGCTGCGCCAGACCGGCCTGGTCTGGCTGCCGGAAACCAGCACGCTGGCGCTGGACTCGCCGTTCGATTTTGCCCACCAGGGCGAGTTGTATCTGCCGCCGCTGGCGGCCAGCCCGAAGGACGCCGCCGGCCATACCGCCGAAATCGTCAAATGGCTGCCGCGACTGGTCGACCTGTCGCAGCCGAACGGCACGCTGATGCTGTTTTCGTCGCGCCGGCAGATGGAGGAAGTAGCCGACCGTCTGCCGCCGGAGTTCGCCGAGCGCGTGCTGGTGCAGGGTACGCTGCCGAAGTCCAAGCTGCTGGCCCGCCATCTGGAAGCGGTCGCCGACGGTCGCGCCAGCCTGATTTTCGGGCTGGACTCGTTCGCCGAGGGGCTGGACCTGCCGGGCGAGGCCTGTGTACACGTGATTATCGCCAAGCTGCCGTTCGCCATGCCGGATGATCCGGTCGGGCTGACGCTGTCAAAGTGGATTGAAAGCCAGGGCGGCAATCCGTTTATCGAGCTGTCGGTACCGGAGGCGTCGGTCAAGCTGATCCAGGCGGTCGGTCGTCTGATCCGTACCGAGAGCGACTATGGCCGGGTCAGCATTCTCGACACCCGGCTGAAGACGGCCGCCTACGGCAAGAAGATCCTCGCCGCGCTGCCGCCGTTCCGGCGCATTTGACTGCCGATCGGGGCGGGCGCAAACGACTTGAGTGGCGTCGGTGCCTGCCCGACTGACTGGAACACGGTGCGGGCACGGCAGTCCCCTGTTTCACCCCGACCCCTTCCGTCCCCGCCGCCGCGGGGAAACCTCGCTGCGCTCGTCCGTTCGACTGCCGATCGGGGCGGGCGCAAACGACTTGAGTGGCGTCGGTGCCTGCCCGACTGACTGCAACACGGTGCGGGCACGGCAGTCCCCTGTTTCACCCCGCCCCCTTCCGTCCCCGCCGCCGCGGGGAAACCTCGCTGCGCTCGTCCGTTCGACTGCCGATCGGGACGGGCGCAGACGATTTGAGTGGCGTCGGTACACGCCCGACGGCTTTCGGCAGTTGGCGGCAGGCGTAGTTCAGTCGCCGTGCCAGCCGTACACTTTCAGGTCGATGCGGCCGCTGGCGTCGAACTTCACGCCGTCGTCCTCCAGCAGGATGCGCTGGTAGTCGTCGTTGCCATCCAGCCCGCGCGGGCTGATGCGGCCCTGATGATTGATCACACGGAACCACGGCACGGCGTCGGCCGGCCCGTGCAGCGAGCGGCCAACCAGCCGCGCATGGCGCGGAAAACCGGCCAGTCACGCCACTTCGCCATAGGTACACACCCGCCCCGGCGGAATCCGGGCCACTACCGCGCGGATCGCGGCCTGAATCGGGGACGCGGTCGCGGTCATGGTCAGAATCCGATCGCTTCGCGGATCAGGCGTTTTTTCACCGGTCCGGCCACATTGGTCAGCGACAGGCCGGTATTGCGCAGCCAGCCGACCAGCGGATGCGGATGGGTGAACAGGCGGAACAGTCCGTCACAGGTGTACTGCATGGTGCGCACCGCTTCGATCCGGCCACGTTCATAGCGGCGCAGCACGCCGTAGGCGCCGGGATCGTCGGCGTCGCGCAGCAGCGTCGCCAGCAGTTGCACGTCGCCAAAGCCGAGATTGACCCCCTGTCCGGCCAGCGGATGCACGGTATGGGCGGCGTCGCCGGCGAACGCGACCCGCTCGCCGATCACCCGTTCCGGGCGAATCAGTCGCAGCGGGAAGCCGGCTGCCGGCGTAACCAGCTGCAGCTCGCCCAGTTGCCGGCCGCCGCGTGCCGCCACCGCCGCGCACAGGGCATCCGGCGACAGCGCCAGCAAGCGTTCCGGGTCCGCGCACGACCACACCATCGACATCCGGCGTCCCGGCAGCGGCAGGTAAGCCAGCACGCCGTCGCCGGTGAACCACTGGTGTGCCACGCCATCATGGTCGCGTTCGCACAGGAAGTTCGCCACCACGCCGCTGTGTCCGTAAGGGGACACGGCCGCGCCGATGCCGACTTCGCGCCGCAGCCACGAATTGGCGCCGTCACAGCCGATCACCAGCCGTGCGCCGAGCGTGCGGCCACCAGCCAGGGTCAGTGTCGCCCCGCGTGCGTCGCTGGCGAAGGCCGTCGCCTCGGCCGGATCGAGCAGCTCGACATCGCTGTCGGCCAGCCGGCGCCAGATCGCGGCCAGCAGCCAGCGGTTCTCGACGATCCACGCCAGCGCTTCACCGCCGACTTCGGCGGCATCAAAGCGGATGCGGCCGCCGGCGTCACCGCGCACGTCCATGGCGGTGACCATGCCGACACGGTCGTCGGCCGGCCAGGCCTCCAGTTGCTGCAGGAAACGGCGATTGGCCGGGCTGACCGCATAGACCCGGGCATCCCAGTCGTCGTCGCGATCGAGCCCGTCGACCTGCGGCGGCCGGGTTTCCAGCAGTGCGACGCGTTGCCGCCCGCCGGACAGCGCCAGCGCCAGACTGGCGCCAACCAGACCACCACCGAGGATAAGGATGTCGAAATGGGTATTCATGCTCAGACGCCGATCCACTTGATCAATTAAACAGTCCGGAGCGGGATTGTGCCCGAACCGGGTGTGGCTACACCAGTTGCCGTACCACGTGAGACAGTTGCCACAGGGCCACGGCAATCACGCTGCAACCGGCAACCACCCGCACCCAGCGCCGGGTCAGCCAGGTTTTCAGTACTTCGGCGAAAGCGCCCATCGCCAGCAGATTCGGCAGGGTGCCGAGTGCGAAGGCGAACATGCCGGCCGCACCGCCGGCGACGCTGCCGCTTGCCAGTGCGGTCAGGCTGGCCGAGTAGACCAGCCCGCACGGCAGCCATCCCCACAATGCACCAACAAGGAGCGCGCCAGCCGGGGAACGCACCGGAATGAGGCGTTTCATCAGCGGCTGCACGCGCCGCCACAGCGGGCGACCGACGCTTTCCACCCGGGTGATCCAGGCGGAGACGCCGGCCAGGTACAGGCCGAGCAGGATCATCAGCCCCTGCGCCAGCACGAACAGCGCCAGTTGCGCCGCCTGCAGCCGCAATGCGGCAAGGCCCAGTCCGCCGATGCCGCCGGCGATGGCCCCGACTGCGGTATAACTGGCGACACGGCCGATGTTGTAGGCCAGGATGAACGGTGTTCGCGAACGTGCGGCCGGCAATTGCAGCGACAGGGCGGTCACCAGACCGCCGCACATGCCGAGACAATGACCGCCGCCAAGCAGGCCGACGAGGAACAATGCGGCCAGGCTGTATTCCGGCATGGTAATAGCTATAAAAACAGTGATGTCGACATTGTAACCGTCGTACCCCCCGCCCCGGTCATCCCTGTCGGCAAATCGCCGTGGGCGCGGTGCGACGACTTCCCCGCACGGCCATTACAGTGAAAGAAGTACCATGAACGAAAACCTGATTGTCGAACGTCTTGGCCGGACCGCCATCCTGACGCTGAACCATCCGCCGGTAAACGCGCTGACGGTCGCCACCCTGACCGAGCTGCGCCGGCAGGTGGACATTCTGAATGATGATCCCGAGGTCCGGGCGCTGGTGCTGACCGGCGCAGGCGACCAGTTCTTCTCGCCGGGTGCGGACATTGAGCTGTTCCACGCCCCCCGCTCCGGCCATGGCAAGGCCGAGGCCCTGCTGCAGGCACTGAACGACGCGGCACTGGCGCTGGTGCAGTTCAACGGACTGACCCTGGCGGCGCTGAACGGCTACGCGCTGGGCGGCGGCCTGTCGCTGGCCATGGCCTGCGATGTGCGCATTGCCGAGCGCCAGATCGAACTCGGCCTGCCCGAAGGCCGCCTCGGCCTGCCCCCTTGCGGCGGCAGCACCTGCCGCCTGCCGCAACTGGTCGGCGATGGCTGGGCGCGGCGGATGGCACTGACCGGTGAAGCCTTGCGTGCCGAACGCGCGCTGCGCATCGGTCTGGTCGATGAGTGTGTCGATGCCGGCTTTGCCAAGATTGTCGCCATTTCGGTGGCTGACCAGGCCAGCCACACCGGCCCGGCCGCGGCCAGGGCGGCCAAGACCCTGCTGCAGGCCGAGCGCCTGCCGGCGCTGCGCGCCGCCATGGAGGCGGAGCTGGCAGCGGCGCGGGCACGCATCGATTCGGCAGAGCAGCAGGAAGGGGCGCAGGCGTTCTTCGAGCGCCGTGCCCCGGGCTGGCAGCAGTAGTTCAGACGTCCGGCGCGGCGGCGGTGCCGCGCGCCAGTGCCAGGCACACGGCATCCGCCACTTCTTCGAGGTCGAAGACCCCGGCCAGCGCCGCCCGTTCCGGTGCTCCGACTGCGGCGCTGGTGCCCGGATAGTCCGGGCTGCGGCCCTGCCGCTGCAGTTCGGCCTGGATTGCCGCCAGGACCAGCGCCGCGATCCGTTCCCGTTCCCCGTCCATATGCCCTCCCCGTTCTCTTCAGCCGAAGCTCGACAGCAGATGCCAGGCGGTCGCGCACATGATCACGCCGACCATCGAGTCCAGCACCCGCCAGCTGAACGGCCGCGCAAACAGCAGCGCCAGCCGGCCGGCGAAAAATCCCAGCCCGCCGAACCAGCACACGGCCGTGGTGACGCACCCCAGCCAGTATGAAGGCAGCGCCTCGCTGAAACGGCTCGACACCGCGCCCATCAGCACCACGGTATCGAGGTAGACGTACGGATTCAGCAGCGTGAACGCCATGGCGGCGAGGATGGCGCCGCGCCGCGTGGTCTGCACACTGCCACCGGTCTGCAGCGAGCTGGCTTTCATCGCCGAGCGGAACGAGCGGAAACCGTACAGCGCCAGGAACGCCGCCCCGCCCCAGGTGGCGATGCGGATCAGCATCGGCTGGCTGCTGATAAAGGCGCCCAGCCCGGCCACGCCCAGCGTGATCAGCAGGATGTCGCACAGGATGCATACCGTGACGATGGCCACGATCTGTGCCCGGGCGATGCCCTGCTTGAGGACGAAGGTATTCTGCGGACCGATCGCGACCAGCAGGCCCAGTGCGATGGTCAGCCCGGAAAAGAAGGCCGGAAAGTGGAACGACATGGATGACACAGCCAAACGACAAATGAATTGACGCTTATTCTATGTCAAAGCCCGGTTTCAGGGCACCAGCCTGGCGCGCGCCTCGGCCACCAGCGCACCGGAAAACCGCGCCAGCCGCGGCGCCTGCAGTGCCCAGCAGTGCCAGTGCAGCGTCACCTGCGGCGGTACGTCCGGCAGCAGGTCGACCAGCTCGCCGCTGGCCAGCAGGCTGGCCACCTGCAGCTCCGGCGTCAGTCCGTAGCCGATGCCGGCGCATACCACATCGAGCAGGCTGGGTACCGAGGGCACGATCGAGTGCGGGAAATCACCGGGGCCGATGCCGTAGCGCGATTCAAGAAAGCCGAGGTGCATGGTATCGCGGCGGTTGAAGATGACCGCCGGCGCCCGGGTAAACTGACGGCGGTCGACACCGTCGGCGAAATAGCGCGCAGCAAAGTCCGGGGTGGCGATGCAGCGGTAGCGCATCACCCCCAGCCGCTCGCTGACGCAACCGGTCGGCGGGGTATCGGCGCTGGTCACGCAGCCGATCACGTCGCCGTTTTTCAGCAATGACAGCGTGTGCCCCTCGTCATCCAGCGTCATCTGCATCAGCAGCCGCTCGCGCAGCACGACATCGGTGACCGCGTCGAGAAACCAGCTCGCCAGCGAGTCGGCATTGACCGCGATCGGCAGCGTCATCCAGCCGTCGCCGGCCTCTTCGGTCAGTTCGCTTTCCAGTTCCCCTTCCAGCACGCCGACCTGGCGTACATGGCGCAGCAGCCGGTGCCCGGCGGCGGTGGCCCGCACCGGGGTGCTGCGCACCAGCAGCATCTGGCCGAAGCGCTCTTCCAGCTGGCGGATGCGCTGCGACACCGCCGACGGCGTGATGCACAGCACGCGCGCCGCCTTCTCGAAACTGCCTTCCGCCAGCACGGCCTGCAGCGCGTCCAGCAATTTGTAATCCAGCATCCTGAATTTTTCTAACGAAGATGTAGAACAATGAATTTTACTTCATACCATGAGAAAAGATACCGTAGTGGCAATCGAACTGCTTGTTACAGGACTTCATCATGATTCCCAACTGGATGCCGGCCATCGAGGGCTTTGCCATCGGCCTGAGCATGATCATCCCCATCGGCGCGCAGAATGCCTTTGTGCTGTCCAACGGCATTCGTCGCCGTCACCGGCTGCCGATTGCCCTGTCCTGCGCGGTCTCCGACATGCTGCTGATCGGTCTTGGCGTCGCCGGGGCTGGTGCCCTGATCTCGTCGCATCCGCTGCTGGTCGACATTGCCCGCTGGGGCGGCGTGGCCTTTCTGCTCTGGTACGGGCTGGCGACACTGAAGCGCGCCTGGCAGGGCGAGTCGATGCGGCTGGAAGGCGATGACGGCCGCACGCTGGGCATGGTGCTGCTGACCACGCTGGCCGTGACCTGGCTGAACCCGCACGTGTATCTGGATACGGTGGTGCTGCTCGGCGGGCTGGCCGCGCAACAGCCGGACCACAGCCGTTACCTGTTCGGTGCCGGCGCCATCAGCGCGTCATTCGTCTGGTTCTTCTCGCTCGCCTACGGCGCCCGGCTGCTGGCCCCGCTGTTCACTCGCCCGGCGGCATGGCGGGTGCTCGATCTGGCGGTGGCCACGATCATGTTCGCGCTGGCGGCAAGACTGGTTCTGGGCTGAAACGACGCTACTTGACCGCGCTGACTGCGTCCAGCGGCAGGAACTGCAGCAGCGGCGCGCCGAGCAGACCCTGCACGTAATTGATGAAACCGCGCCGGGTGGACTCGTCGGCCAGTTCGGCCAGCAGTTCCAGCCGGCCGATGACCCGGCCGAACTCGCGCTCGAACGACAGGTTGCTGCCGGCCAAGCCGATTTCGTTCGACAGCAGCAGCGGCTTGCCGTCGGGACCGGTCCGGTTCGACAGCATCCATACCGCCACCTGCACATTGAACGAGGCATTGGCGACCCGCTGCGCGTCGAGACCGTTGACCAGGTACAGCGAGCGCCGGCCACCGTACAGCTCGGTCAGCATCGTGCCGAGGCCGTAGATCAGCGCACCGGCACGGTCGCCGCCATAGCCGGCATCGAATGCGCGCAGCAAGGCACCGACCGAGCGCGCCTGACCGAGCGCGGGCAACGGCTGGCCGTCGCGCACCGCCGTCATCACCGCGCGGACGGCGGCCTCGCGGCTGGCGGCGCCGCTTTTCTTCCACTCGGCCGGATTGCGCCGGTACAGCTTGTCGAGCAGCAGTGCCAGACTGTCCAGATTGTCGCGCATGACCAGGTTGGCGACCCGGTTCGCATCGCTCTGCGCCACTTCCCCGACCGAAAACCGGTCCCCGTTGACCGGTTTCTGTACCGGGGCGCCGGCACAGGCGACCAGCAGCAGCGACATCAGCGCGGCGAGCGGTCGCCGGGGCGGCATGGCCGGCCTCACAGGCCGCCGGTGACCAGGTCTTCCCGCGTCAGCAGGAACACGAAGCCGTCACCGCCCGAGGTGTCGAGCCAGGTGAAGGTCAGGGCCGGGTACAACGCTTCCAGGACATCGCGGTTATGGCCGATTTCGACCACCAGCACCCCGAACGGGTTCAGGAAATGCGTTGCCTGTTCAAGAATGGCCCGGGTCGCATCGAGGCCGTCCTCGCCGGAGCCGAGCGCCAGTTCCGGTTCTTTCAGATACTCATCCGGCAGCGCGGCCACCGATTCGGCATCGACATACGGCGGGTTCGACACGATCAGGTCATAGCGGTTGCCGGCCACGCCGGCCCACAGATCGCTCTCGATCGGCGTGACCCGCTGTTCCAGCCCGTAGCGTTCGATATTCAGCGTGGCCACGTCGAGCGCGTCGGTCGACAGGTCGACGGCATCGACCTCGGCATCCGGATACGCATCGGCCAGCAGGATGGCCAGGCAGCCGGAGCCGGTGCACAGGTCGAGGGCGCGATGGACCAGTTCCGGATGCTCGATCCACGGCGACAGGCCGTCCGGCAGCAGTTCGGCGATAAACGAGCGCGGCACGATGACCCGCTCGTCGATATAGAAGTCGTGCCCGGCCAGCCACGCTTCGCGGGTCAGGTAGGCAGCCGGCACGCGTTCACTCACCCGCCGTTCGAGAATGTCGAGCGCATCGTTGAGCTCGGACGGCAGCAGCCGGGCATCGAGCAGGGCATCGAAGCGGTCGATCGGCAGGTGCAGCGTGTGCGCAATCAGGTAGGCCGCCTCGTCCCAGGCGTTATCGGTGCCGTGGCCGAAAAACAGCCCGGCCTCGGTAAAGCGCGACATGGCGAAACGCAGCAGGTCGCGCGGGGTCTTCAGGTGTTGGCGGGCAATATCGAACATGGGGGGTCCTGTTGTGGGGCGGGCGGGGTTCAGGCGTCGCCGACATCGTCCAGGTCGATGTCGCGCAGGGCCTTCCGGATCACGCCGAGGTCGAATCCACGCCCGGCCAGAAAGCGGATCTGCCGGGCCTTTTCCTGCAGGTTTTCCGGTAGCGTACCGAATTTCTTCAGCCACAGCGCGCGGGCGCGCGCGACTTCGCTGTCCCCGATGCCGTCCAGCGCGTCGCGGATGGTGTCGTCATCGACCCCGCGCGACGCCAGATCATGCCGCAGGCGACGCGCGCCATGCTGGGTGACCTTGCTGTTGACCCAGGCTTCGGCAAAGCGGGCGTCGGACAGATGGCGGATTTCGGTCAGTTCGTCCAGCAGCGCATCGAGCTGCGCTTCACTGTCGGCGTGCGGCGCCAGTTTCCTGCGCAGCTCGGCGCGGGACATTTCCCGGCGGGACAGCAGCGCATAGGCGCGGGATTTCAGCGAGGGTTCGGACATGGCGGCTATGGCATCGGGCGGCGCCCGCCGCGGGCGGGCCATGGAAACAAAGCGCCACGAGGATTGCGCCTCGTGGCGTCGTCAGACTGGCGACAGCGGCGGCGCACCAGGGCGCCGGCCGGTGTCAGGCGTCGCTGTCTTCCGACAGGGCCGCTTCAGCCCGCTCTTCGTCCGTCGGGGCGAAGGCAGGTGCCGCACTCGCGCCGATGCCGACGGCGGTACGGATCTTCTGCTCGATCTCGCGGGCAATGGTCGGGTTTTCCTTCAGCCATTCGCGCGAATTGTCCTTGCCCTGGCCGATCTTGGAGCCGTTGTAGCTGTACCAGGCGCCGGACTTCTCGACGAACTTGTGCTCGACGCCGAGTTCGATGATCTCGCCCTCGCGCGAAATGCCCTCGCCGTACAGGATGTCGAACGAAGCCTGGCGGAACGGCGGGCTGACCTTGTTCTTCACCACCTTGACGCGGGTTTCGTTGCCGACGATCTCGTCGCCCTTCTTGATACCGCCGGTACGGCGGATATCGAGACGCACGGACGCGTAGAACTTCAGCGCATTGCCGCCGGTAGTGGTTTCCGGGTTGCCGAACATCACGCCGATCTTCATGCGGATCTGGTTGATGAAGATCACCAGGGTGTTGGTGCGCTTGATGTTGCCGGTCAGCTTGCGCAGCGCCTGGCTCATCAGTCGCGCCTGCAGGCCGACGTGGCTGTCGCCCATCTCGCCTTCGATTTCGGCCTTCGGCACCAGCGCGGCGACCGAGTCGACGACGATGATGTCGACGCCGCCGGAACGCACCAGCATGTCGCAGATTTCCAGCGCCTGCTCACCGGTGTCCGGCTGCGAGATCAGCAGGTCATCGACCTTGACGCCGAGCTTGTTGGCGTAGGACGGGTCCAGCGCGTTTTCGGCATCGATATAGGCGCAGGTGCCGCCCAGCTTTTGTGCTTCGGCCACCACCTGCAGACACAGCGTGGTCTTGCCGGACGATTCCGGACCGTAGATTTCGACCACGCGGCCGCGCGGCAGGCCGCCAACGCCAAGCGCCAGGTCAAGACCGAGCGAACCGGTGGAAATGACCTGAATGTTGTCGGTCACCTGGGTTTCGTTCATGCGCATGATCGAACCCTTGCCGAACTGCTTCTCGATCTGGGCGAGCGCAGCGGACAGGGCTTTTTGCTTGTCGTTATCGGCCATTTCGGCGAGTCTCCAATGAGTCGGTTTAGTCGGGACGGATTATCGCATAGCCACCACCCGGCACGGAAAAAACCGGGGGGGGGGAACAATGCATGACGGCGACCGTCGCCGGTCGCCGTCCGGATGAAAACGGAACGCTTACGCGAGCCAGTCCGGCTTGCGCTTGTCGAGGAAGGCCGACAGCCCTTCCTTGCCCTCGGCACTGGAGCGGACATCGGCGATGCGGTTGGTGGTCATCTCGATCAGCGTGCCGTCGATCGGCTGCGCATAGACATCCGCCACCAGTCGCTTGGCCGCCGTCATCGCCGCCGGGCCGTTGTGCAGCACCTGCTCGACGAACAGTCCGATCGTGCTGTCGAGCTCGTCGCGCTCGACCACCTTGTGCACCAGCCCCAGGCGTTGCGCCTTGCCGGCGTTGAAGCGTTCGGCGGTCATGAAATAGCGTCGCGCCGCGCTGGCGCCGATCGAGCGCACGATATACGGCGAGATGACCGACGGGATCAGGCCGAGTTTGACCTCGGAGAAGCAGAACAGGGCATCGGACACCGCCACGGCGATGTCGCAGCAGGCGATCAGCCCGGTACCGCCGCCGAAGGCCGAGCCCTGCACGCGGGCAATGGTCGGCATGCGCAGCGTATCCAGCCGCTGCATCAGCGCAGCCAGATAGGTGGCATCGCGCAGGTTCTCGTCCCGCGAGTAACCGGCCATGCGACGCATCCAGTTGATGTCGGCGCCGGCGGAGAAGCTGATGCCGGTGCCGGTCAGCACCAGCACGCGCACCGCCGGGTCGGCATCGATCTCCTCCAGCTTGGCGGTCAGCGCCTGGATCAGCGCGTCATCGAACGCGTTGTGCAGCTCCTGGCGGTCCAGCGCCAGCGTAGCCACGCCGCGCGTATCCAGGGAGTAGAGGATGGCGTCGTTCATGAATCAGGTTTCCTTGCAATCGGGAGTCGAATGATCATTGTAGCCCCCGCCACGTTCCGTGCAGATGACAGGCGGGTGGCCGGCACGGTACGCAGCGGGAAAAACCGGCTGTTGATGCAGAATTGAGACAGCTCGGCGTGATTTCAGATGTCGTCATCCCCGAACATAGTGCACGTAGCGCCAGCCCAGGCCATCGCTCTCGCGGCGCAGGGTTTCCGATTCGGCCGGCTGCCACACCGCCGGATCGAGCGACGGGAAATGGGCATCCCCCGGATAGTCGGCATCGATTTCGGTCAGGAAGATTTCGTCAGTACGCGACAGCGCCTGCCGGTACAGCTCGGCCCCGCCGATCAGCATCGCTTCGTCGGCGCCGGTCTCCCCCGCCGCCTCGAGGGCCGCATCCAGCGACAGGACGACAGTCACGCCGTCAGCCTGCCAGTCCGGGTTGCGGGTCACCACGATATTGGTCCGCCCCGGCAGCGGTCGTCCGATGGACTCGAAGGTCTTGCGGCCCATGATCACCGGCTTGCCGAGCGTGACGCGTTTGAAATGCGCCAGGTCTTCCGGCAGGTGCCACGGCAGCCGGTTGTCGAGCCCGATCACGCCGTTGCGCGCACGCGCCGCCACCATGGCCAGACGGGGGGCGCTCATACGGCGACCTCGGCCTTGATGTGCGGATGCGGGTCGTAGTCGACCAGCTCGATATCGTCGAAGGTAAACGCGAACAAGTCTTTCACCTCGGGGTTCAGACGCAGGGTGGGCAGCGGACGTGGTTCGCGCGACAGCTGCAGTTCGGCCTGCGGCAGGTGGTTCAGATAGAGGTGGGCATCGCCCAGCGTGTGGATGAATTCGCCTGCTTGCAGCCCGCACACCTGCGCCACCATCAGCGTCAGCAGCGCATAGCTGGCGATATTGAACGGAACGCCCAGAAAGATGTCGGCCGAACGCTGGTACAACTGGCACGACAGCTTGCCGTCCGCCACGTAGAACTGGAACAGCGCGTGGCATGGCGGCAAGGCCATGTCGTCGACCAGTGCCGGGTTCCATGCACTGACGATCAGTCGCCGGCTGTCCGGGTTGCGCCGGATCTGCTCGACCACATTGGCGATCTGGTCGATATGGCGGCCATCCGGCGCCGGCCAGCTGCGCCACTGGTAGCCATAGACCGGACCGAGGTCGCCGTTCTCGTCGGCCCACTCGTCCCAGATGCGCACGCCGTTCTGCTGCAGGTAGGCAATATTCGTATCCCCACGCAAGAACCATAGCAGCTCATGAATGATAGAGCGCAGGTGAAGTTTCTTGGTGGTGACCATCGGGAAACCGGCGGCGAGGTCGTAACGCATCTGCCAGCCGAACACCGAGCGCGTGCCGGTGCCGGTGCGGTCGGTCTTGAGGTTGCCGTGTTCAAGGACATGGCGCATCAGATCGAGATAAGGCTTCATGGCTCACTGCCCAGCGGAAAACCGGTTACTGTAGCCGGCCTGCGGCCATCACGCCATCCCCTGCAGACAGGAGAGATGTTGTTACCCCCTGCCCGGCCTGGATGCAGCCAGAGTGCTGATAAAATTTAAGATCATTCCTACATATTTTCTGGATTTGACACATTAATGTTTGCTTAACCCCTCACCATCGCCAGGAAATATCCTGACCCTTGCGTGATACAATTCGCGCTCACATTCATTTACAAAACCTTGACCAACGATTGCCATGGCGGAAGACAGCGGTCTCGAACGCACAGAAGATGCGACACCCAAGCGACAGCAGCAGGCCCGCACCGAAGGGCAGGTTCCGCGGTCAAAGGAGCTGGGTACGTTCGCCATCACCATGACGGCCGTGGCCATGCTGATCGCCTATGGGAATTCGCTGTACCAGCAGATGCGGCTGGTGCTGAGCAAGGCGCTGACCTTCGATCAGCCGACGCTGGCCGAACCCGACATCATGACGCGCCGGCTGCATGACCTTGGGCTGGATGCACTGATCGCCATCATGCCGATTTTCGGGGCCCTGATGATTGTCGCCGTGGTCGCCCCGCTGCTGATGGGCGGCTGGAACCTGAGCTGGCAGGCACTCGAGCCCAAGTTCTCGAAGATGAACCCGTTCAGCGGCATCAAACGCATGTTTTCGCCGAACAGCCTGGTCGAGGGCGGCAAGGCGATCCTGAAGAGCATGCTGATCGGCGGCGTCGCCACCTGGGTGATCTGGAACGAACGTGCCGAGATCATCGGTCTGGTCAAGCTGTCGATGGACCAGAGTCTGACCCGGACCATCGAGCTGACCCAGCACACGCTGCTGATCGTTGCCGGCGCGCTGGTGCTGCTGGTCGTCGTCGATGTGCCGTTCCAGATCTGGCAGTATCACAAGAATTTGCGCATGACCAAGGAAGAGGTCAAGCAGGAAATGAAGGAAAGCGAAGGCAGTCCCGAGGTCAAGGGCCGCATTCGCCAGTTGCAGCGCGAGGCTGCGCGCCGCCGGATGATGAGCGAGATTCCGAACGCCAGCGTCGTCGTCACCAACCCGACCCACTACGCAGTGGCCCTGCAGTACGCGGACGGCATGCGCGCACCGCGCATTCTGGCCAAGGGCACGCTGAAACTGGCAGAGAAGATCATCGAGCAGGCACGCGAGCACAACATCACCATCATGCGGGCGCCGCCGTTTGCCCGCGCGCTGTACCACAACGCCGAGATCGGCGACGAAATCCCGTCCGCGCTGTACACCGCCGCGGCGCAGGTGCTGGCCTATGTATTCCAGCTGAAGAACTACCAGTCGAATGGCGGCATCGCGCCGCTGTATCCGGAATCGCTGCCCGTGCCGACCGAGCTCGACCCGGAAAGCAAGAAAAAAGCGAATGAAGCCCCCGCCGACACTTCGCCGCATGAGGAGCCTCGCGCGTAATGAATTTTTCCCTGCTGCTCCAGCGTTTCAACCTGAACGTCGCGGCGCTGGCCGGTCCGGTCCTGATCCTGCTCATCCTGGCGATGATGATCCTGCCGTTGCCGACAGTGGTCCTCGACGTGTTTTTCACCTTCAACATCGCCGTGTCGATCATCGTGCTGATGGTCGGCCTGCAGATCAAGAAGCCGCTGGAGTTCTCCGCCTTCCCGGCCATCCTGCTGGTCACCACCCTGCTGCGGCTGTCGCTGAACGTCGCGTCGAGCCGCGTGATCCTGATGGAAGGTCACAACGGCGCTGACGCGGCCGGCAAGGTCATCGAGGCCTTCAGTCACTTCCTGGTCGGCGGCAACTACGCGATCGGCATCGTGGTGTTCGTCATCCTGACCATCATCAACTTCGTGGTCATCACCAAGGGGGCCGGGCGGATTGCGGAAGTGAGCGCCCGCTTCACCCTCGACGCGATGCCCGGCAAGCAGATGGCCATCGACGCCGACCTCAATGCCGGCCTGATCGGCGAGGACGACGCCCGCCGCCGCCGGCAGGAGATCACCGAGGAAGCGAACTTCTTCGGCTCGATGGACGGCGCGAGCAAGTTCGTGCGCGGCGATGCCATCGCCGGCATCCTGATCATGCTGATCAACATCATCGGCGGGCTGATCGTCGGTATCGTCCAGCACGACCTGCCGGTCGGCGTCGCGGCCGAGACCTACACGCTGCTGACCATCGGTGACGGCCTGGTCGCCCAGATCCCGGCCCTGATCATCTCGACCGCCGCCGGCATCGTCGTCACCCGCGTCGGCACCGAGAAGGACCTGTCCGAGCAGTTCCTCGGCCAGCTGTTCATGAAGCCGCAGGTGCTGTACATCACTGCGGCCGTGATCGGGCTGATGGGCCTGATCCCGAACATGCCGCACTTCGCCTTCCTGCTGATCGCCGCCATTCTGGCCGGGCTGGCATGGTGGCAGGACCACCGCACCAGGGAGCTGGCTGCAGCCCAGGCGCGGGCCGAATCCGAGTCGCCGCCGCCGCCGGAAACCCCGGTGGCCGAAGTCAGCTGGAACGACGTGCAGCCGGTCGACGCTGTCGGCCTCGAGGTCGGCTACCGCCTGATTCCGCTGGTCGACCGCACCCAGGACGGCGAGCTGCTGCGCCGCATTCGCGGCATCCGCAAGAAGATGGCACAGGAAGTCGGCTTCCTGCTGCCGGCTGTGCATATCCGCGACAACCTGGAAATCCGCCCGAACGCCTACCGCATCCTGCTCAAGGGGGTCGAGGTCGGTGGCGGTGAGGCCTTTGTCGGCCAGTACCTGGCGATCAACCCGGGCCGCGTGCTCGGCGAAATCAAGGGCGTCCCGACCACCGACCCGGCCTTCGGACTGCCGGCGCTGTGGATCGAGGCGCGCCAGCGCGAGGAAGCGCAGACGTTCGGCTATACCGTGGTGGACGCCAGCACGGTGGTCGCCACCCATATTTCGAATATTCTGCAGAACCATGCCGCCGAGCTGCTCGGCCGGGAGGAAACCCAGCAACTGGTCGATCATGTCGGCAAGGAATCGCCAAAGCTGGTCGAGGAGCTGGTGCCGAAGATCATCCCGATCGGCACGCTGCAGAAAGTGCTGCAGAATCTGCTCGGCGAAGGCATCAGCATCCGCGACATGAAGAGCATACTGGAGACGCTGGCCGAACACGTGCCGCAAACCCAGGACATCGACGATCTGACCGCGGCCGTGCGCATCACGCTGTCGCGCGCCATCGTCGCCCAGCTGTTCCCCGGCATGAACGAACTGTCGGTGCTGACGCTGGATCCGCAGCTGGAGAGCATCCTGATCGGCGCCATGCAGAGCAAGGCCGGCGGCGGCCTCGAACCCGGTCTGGCGGAAACCCTGCTGCAGTCGGCGGCCCAGGAGTCCGAGCGGATCGAGCAGCAGGGGCTGAACCCGGTGCTGATCACGCCACAGGCCCTGCGCCCGGTCCTGTCCAAATTCATGCGCCGCGCCCTGCCCCAGCTCGCCGTGCTGGCCCATAATGAAATTCCCGACAGCAAGACCATTCGCGTGGTCGGCGTGGTCGGGGCACGCAGCTAGTCTCACAGTGGGATAACGCCTTATGGTCGTCAAAAAGTTTTTCGGCAAAACCACTCGTGATGCACTGCGCCAGGTGCGTGACGAGCTGGGTACCGATGCCCTGATCCTCAGCAACCGCAGCGTGCCCGGCGGCGGCATCGAAATCATGGCGGTAGCCGACGCCGACGTGAACACGCTGGCGGCTTCGCTGGCCACCAACGTCAAGCACCCGCCGCGACATGGCGGCAGTGCGGCCGCCCTGCCGCCGAAATCGGCCAAGCCGTCCCCGGTCGCCAGCGCGCTGGCGCGCACCTATGCGCTGCCGGTCGAGCCGCTGGCCGAGCCGGTGGCGCGGATCATTCCGCCCAATGAACCGGACACGTCGATCAAGCGTGTCGACTTCAGCCGCCTGATCGCCCGTGCCGAGGAGGCCGCCAATCGCGAGGAACCCGCCCGCGCCGAGCCGGCACCCCGCCCGGAACCGGCCCCGGCGGCAGAGGCAGCGCCGCGCGACAAGGCACCGGCCGAAGCGGCGCCGACCACGGTTCGCGCCGAGGCCAAGCTCGACGAGCTGGGCGACGAAATGCGCGAACTCAAGGCACTGCTGACCGCCCAGCTCGCCAGCCTGGCCTGGGCCAACCTCGAGGAATACCACCCGCGCCAGGCCGAGCTGTTCCGCCAGCTGCTTGCCGTCGGCATGAGCCCGGCACTGTGCCGCCAGCTGGTGGCCAAGCTGCCGGCGCACTTCGACGAAGCCGCCGCGCTGAAATGGGCAAAGTCGGCGCTGGCGCACAATCTGCGCGTGCTGCCGGAGGAAGAGGACATCATCGACAAGGGCGGCGTCTATGCGCTGGTCGGTCCGACCGGCGTCGGCAAGACCACCACCGTGGCCAAGCTTGCCGCCCGCGCCACCATCAAGCACGGTCCGGAATCGATCGCACTGATCTCGACCGACAGCTACCGGATCGGGGCCCAGGACCAGCTGAAACTGTATGGCCGCATCCTTGGCGTGTCGGTTTACGCCGTCGACAACGAGGCCGACCTGCACCTGACGCTGGCCGACCTCGCCCACAAGAAGCTGGTGCTGATCGACTCGGTCGGCATGGGCCAGCGCGACAACCGCGTCAGCGAACAGACGCGCATGTACGCGGCCGGCAAGCGGCCGGTGCGGCGCATCCTGCTGCTGTCGGCCAATGCCGCCGGTCATACGCTGCAGGATGTCATCACCCGCTATCAGGGCGAGGGCCTGGCCGGCTGCATCCTGTCCAAGGTCGACGAGGCGCCGACGCTCGGGGTCGGGCTGGACGTGGCAATCCGCCACCGGCTGCCGGTGCTGTACGTGACCAATGGTCAGCGGGTGCCGGAAGACCTGTACCTGTCCGATGCCAATTATCTGGTGGAACGCACGTTCCAGCCGTTGAAACAGCCGCGCGGACCGTTCTCGTACGAACCCGACGAGTACCGCATCCTGCAGGCGGCCCAGTGGGGCCAGACCGCATGACCCGCTTCGACGATCAGGCGGCCAGCCTGAGGCGACTGTCGCTCGGCAACGCGCTGTCGGCCAGCTTCGCCTTTCTCGGCGGGCGGGCGTCCGGTGTCACCACCCTGGTCGCCGAACTCGGCATCGCACTCGGCGTGACCCATGGCCGGCGGGTGCTGCTGCTCGACGGCCATGCCGGCCAGCCGCTGTTGCGCCGCTTCAACCTGTCGACGAGCGAGACGCTGGATACGGTCCTGTCGCAGCAACTGGCGCTGGATGCGGCCGTCAGCCCGCTCGGCGGCACCATCAACCTGCTCAATGGCTATGCGCGCCCGTCGGTGCTGGCCGCGCTGAGTGACGTCTCGGCCCACCGCGTGCAGAGCGAATATCTGGCCCTGACCCGCGACACCGAATTCGTGCTGATCGACGCCCCCACGCAGACGCCGCTGCTGGCGGCGGTGGCCGGCGATATCGTACTGGTGTTGTCGCCCGATCAGGACGGACTGACCGAGACGTACACTGCCGTCAAATACCTGGTCAGCGAGTTCGGCCGCCGCAAGTTCAACGTCCTGGTCAACCGTGTGCACAGTCTGGACGAGGCACAGCACTGGTTCTCCCGGCTGTCCACGGTAGCCAGCGAATACCTGCCGGTTTCGCTGCGCTGGGTCGGCTACGTGCCGGAAGACCACTGGGCCAAGCGGGCCACGGTGCTGAAGACGACGGCAGTCCAGTCGTTCGACACCAGCGAGATCGCCACCGCCGCCAACCAGCTCGCCCATGCCCTGCCACTGTGGGCCACCGGCTCCGGTGTCGCGCATGAACTGTTTTCCCGACTGTGTGATGCCGCACGGTTGCTCGAACCCGACCCGTCAGAAATCATCGTCTAGCTGTCAACTTATGAAACTTCGTCGTGCCTATCTTCCCGCAGACGCGTCGACAACCGTCGATGTGGCTACTCACGCGCCACTGGTCAGAAAGCTGGCCAGCATGATGGTCAGCCGGCTGCCGGCCAGCGTCGAGCTCGACGACCTGATCCAGGTCGGCATGATCGGCCTGCTCGAAGCGGCCCAGCAGTTCGATACCAGCCAGGGTGTGCTGTTCGAAACCTTCGCCAGCCAGCGCATACGCGGAGCCATGCTCGATGAACTGCGCCGCATCGACTGGCTGCCGCGCCAGGCGCGCCGCAACGCCAAGCAGATCGAGCAGGCGCTGACGGCACTGGAACAGGAGTTCGGCCGGGCCCCGCACGAGAGCGAGGTGGCGGAACGGCTGGAAATGAGCATCGACGAGTACCAGTCCATGCTGTACGACTGCAAGGGCCACCAGCTGGTCTACTACGAGGATTTCCGCCACGAAAGTGACGAAGGCAGCAGCACCCAGTTCATCGAGCATGTCGCCGGCCCCGAAGCGGAGACCCCGTTCGCGATGCTCGGTGACCAGCGTTTTCGCGAACACCTGGTCGCCGCCATCAAGGAGCTTCCGGAACGCGACCAGCTGGTGATGAATCTGTACTACGAGGAAGAACTGAACCTGAAGGAAATCGGCGCGGTGCTCGGCGTGACCGAGTCGCGCGTCTGCCAGCTGCACAGCCAGGCGGTATCGCGCCTGCGCGGCAAACTGCGCAGCTGGATTTGACTGCCGCTTTTTGTGGGCACCTGCGTGGTGAGTGGCGTCGGTGCAGGCCCGACTGATTCAGTTCTTCGTGCCGCATTTTTGCGAGCACCTGCACCTTTGCAGACCGTCTCGGCTTTCAGGCCGCGCGCGACAGACCGTCCGGCCATTCCGCCAGTGACGACAGCGCGACGACATCACCGACCAGCACGATGGCCGGGCTGCCCAGGCCGGCCGCCAGCGCCTGTGCCGGCAGTTGCGCCAGCGTGGTCAGCAGTTGCTGCTGGTTCGGCGTGCTCGCCGACTGCACGACGGCCACCGGTGTCGTCGCCGGCAACCCGCCGGCCATCAGTCCGTCGCGGATACGGTCCAGCCGCTTCATGCCCATGTAGATTGCCAGCGTCAGCCCGGAACGGGCCAGTGCGGCCCAGTCCGGTTCGCCGCCATCCTGGGCATGGGCTGTCACGAAGGCCACGCCACGACAGCAGTCGCGATGGGTCAGCGGCACGCCGATCGCCGTTGCCGCCAGCATGCCGGCAGTCAGCCCGTTGACCACCTCGACCTCGATGCCGGCCGCGCGTAGCCACGCCGCCTCCTCGCCGCCCCGGCCGAACAGCATTGCATCGCCGCCCTTGACCCGGGCAACGCGGCGCCCCTGGCGGGCATGGCGCAGCATCAGCCGGTTGATGAACGATTGCGGGGTGGAGCGGCAGCCGCCCCGCTTGCCGACCCGCACCAGCCGCGCGTCCGCCCTGGCCAGCGCCAGCACGTCGTCACCGACCAGGTCATCGACCAGCCACACATCGGCCTCTCCAAGCACCCGGGCGGCTTTCAGCGTCATCAGTTCGGCATCGCCGGGACCGACCCCGACCAGCCAGACTTTGCCAGCGTTCATATGAATTCCTCATGCAGATGGACGCCACGATGTCAAAAACTGCGCCAAGTGGGAAAGGCTTTGTGGCGATATGCAAAGACGGGACAGGCAGGCAAAAAAAGGGCGTCGCATCCGCTTTCCGTGACTGGCACGGCAGGCGAATGGACGCCGCTGTCAAAGTGGCCGCAGGCACCGGAGTACCCTGGCCGGATTCAACACAACCCTGAGAGCCCCGCCGCCGGGGCTCGTCAATAACAAAGCATCAAGCGTGCCAGCCAGTCCGAATGCATGAAACAACTGAAAAACAGCGCTTGCAGTCCAATATAGCCGCGATTCCCCGCACTGTCGTGTTGCATTGCACCAAAAGCAGGCACGTTTGTCGGCACACGGCACGAACGCAAGCCGGTGCCGGCAGGCTACAATCGTTGCCCCGACCCTTCGTCCAGCCAGCTGCCATGACTATCCGCATCGTTTTTCTCGACCGCGCCAGCCTGCCCGCCGCCCTGCCGGCACCGGTCGCCTCGCACGAATGGATCGACCATCCGCATACCGAACCGGTCGATACCCTTGCCCGGCTGGCCGGAGCCCGCGTCGCCGTGGTCAACAAGCATGTGCTGGACGCCGCCACGCTGGCACAGCTTCCCGACCTGAAGCTGGTCGCCGTCTGCGCGACCGGGGTCAATAATGTCGACATTGACGCCTGCCGGCGGCTCGGCATCACCGTGTGCAATGTGCGCAATTACGGCGCCGACAGCGTGGCCGAGCATGCCTTCCTGCTGCTGCTGGCGCTGAAGCGCAATCTGCTCGCCTACCGCACCGACATGCTGGCCGGGCGCTGGCAGCAGTCATCGCAGTTCTGCCTGCTGTCGGCGCCGATCACCGATCTGGCCGGCCAGCGCCTGCTGGTGGCAGGCAGCGGCGATATCGGCAGCAATCTGGCGCAGAAGGCCCGCGCCTTCGGCATGGAAGTGTTCCAGCTTGAACATCGTGGTGCCGTTTCGGTCCGCCCCGGCTATCTGTCGTTCGACGAAGGGCTGGCCAGCGCCGACGCGCTGTCGCTGCACCTGCCGCTGAATGACGGTACCCGCGGCATGATCGGTGCGGCCGAGCTGGCGCGGATGAAACCGGGCTGCGTGCTGATCAACACCGCCCGCGGCGGGCTGGTCGACGAGGCGGCGCTGGTAGCCGCGCTGCGCGATGGCCCGCTGGCCGGCGCCGGCTTTGATGTGCTGAGCGAGGAGCCGCCAGTGAACGGCAACCCGCTGCTCGATGTCGAACTGCCGAACCTGATCGTGACGCCGCACGTGGCCTGGGCCAGCGGCCGCGCGATGACGACGATGGCGCGCATGCTGGTCGACAATATCGACGCCTGGCTGGCCGGCGTGCCGCGCAATGTGGTGGCCTGAAAGGAGATGGCATGCGCCTGACGCTCGACGCACTGCAGGTGCTGGACGCGATTGACCGCAAGGGGAGCTTCGCCGCCGCCGCCGAGGAACTGAACCGGGTGCCGTCGGCGGTCACCTATGCCGTGCAGAAGCTGGAGCAGGACCTCGACGTGCTGCTGTTCGACCGCGGCGGCCATCGCGCGCGGCTGACGCCGGTCGGCCAGACCCTGCTGCGCGACGGTCGCTATCTGCTCGATGCGGCGTTTTCGCTCGAGCAGCGCGTCAAGCAGCTAGCGCGCGGCTGGGAAACCGAACTGGTCATCGCCTGCGGCGACTGGGTGCCGGTGACCCGGCTGTACCCGCTGGTCAGGGAGTTCGACGCCATCAATGCCGGCACGCGGATCAAGTTCCTGCACGAAGTCTTCGGCGGCGCCTGGGACGCGCTGATCAGCAAACGGGCCCATCTCGCCATTGGCGCTTCCGAAGCAGCCCCGACCGGCGTCTTCAGCCGGCAGATGAGCCATGCCGACTTCCTGTTCGCCGTTGCCCCCGACCATCCGCTGGCGCAGGAGGCGCAGCCGCTGCCGCCGCACGTGATCCGTCGCTTCCGCGCCGTGGTCGCCGCCGACAGCTCGCGCACTCTGGCACCACGCACCTCGGCCCTGCTGTCCGGGCAGGACACGCTGACCGTGCCGAGACTGGAAGACAAGCTGGCCGCGCAGATTGCCGGTCTAGGCGTCGGCTTCCTGCCGGCACAACTGGCGCATGATGCGCTGGAACGGGGCGACCTGGTGGAGCTGCTGCTGGAAGAACCGCTGCACAGCACGCCGATTTCCTATGCCTGGGCCGAAAAACGCCCGGCCCGTGCGCTGTCGTGGTGGCTGAAGCGACTGGCTGAACCCGATATGCCGGATCGGCTGCTGCTGCCATGAACACTCCCGGCGCGACCCTCATCGCCATCCCGGGCCAGTCAGAACGACTGGACTGGGTGCGCGAGCGACTGGACCACCAGGGTCTGGCCGCGATGCGGGTCACGGCGCCGCCGGTCGGCGACGCCACGCTGCTGATTGGCGACGCCACCGGCTGGAACTGGCTGTGTGCGGCCCCTCCCGCCTCCGGACCGCGCTGCTTTGTCGATGTCTCCGGTGACTGGTTCGGGCAGATCGCGGCCCGGGCCGCGCAGGCAGCCACCTTCCGCTGCACCTATCTGGAACTGGCCGGCCCCTGGCACCCCTGCGGTGCCACGCTCGGCTTCGGACTGGCCGTCGGCAGCGACGACCCGGCCGCCATTGATACCTGCCGTCCGCTGCTGGACGCACTGGCACCGACGGCCGGGCTGTTCGCCGTGGTCGGTCGCGCCGGCGCGGCCAGCTTCAGCTACGGCATCGCCGAAGCAGTACGCCATCTTTGGCTGAGCCAGCTCGCTCCGTGGTCAACCCTGTCACCGGAAACCCTGGACATCACCCACTGGGTGGATCGCCTGCGCCAGCACGACACCCAGCTCGAACCGCTGCTGACCGCCGCACAATGCTGGCGCAGACTGTCGCCACCGGACGAGGGCCCGCCCCCTTTTGCCGATGCGCTGGCCGACTGGCTGATTGCCTGCCTGCCGCTGGCCAGCGAGATGGATCGCCGCCTGGCCGTCTGGCTGCAACAGGCGGCGGACAGCAGCACTCAGCCGGCGTGAACCGGCGGCAGCAGCGCATCGAGCGGCAAGTCCGGCAGCCGCAGCGCCGGGTCCTGACGGTAGAAACGAACCATTTGCTCGTACACCGCCGGATAATCGCGACGCACCCAGTGCGGCGCCTCAAAGAAATATTCTGACAGGACGGCAAAGAATTCGGCCGGTGCCTCGCTGGCGTACGGGTCCAGCCAGCCATCCCGCCCGTGATCGACATCGTGGCAGAAGCGCTCATAGGCACGGCCGAAAGCATCCGACCAGTCGCGGGCATGCATGCCGGCATGCAGCGGCGGACAGCCGTTGGCAGTGCCGTCCAGCATGTCGAGTTTGTGCGCACACTCATGGATGACCACATTCCAGCCATCGAGCAGCGGCGAGTGCGCGCTGTCCGGCCACGACAGCAGCAGCGGGCCATCGCCGCGCGCCTGGCCGATCAGCTCCTGCTCGCCCTCATGCACCAGACCGAATTCGTCCCCCCAGGCTTCGCGGGTCAGGAAGGCATCCGGATAGACCACGATGGTCTGCCAGTCGCCATAACTGTCCAGATCCAGTGCCAGGATCGGCAACGCCGCCTGCATGGCAATGCACAGCGCCATGTCGTAGCTGACCGCGTAATCACCGGCACCGGCAAAATCCTTGTCAGCCAGCAGCCATGCGGTCCGCTGATACAGCGCCTGCAGCGCCGTCGCGTCCAGCCCGGCCAGCAGCGGCATCGCCGCCACCTCGCGCGCCCACCGTGCCCGGTCTATCGGCTCTCCAGCCAGTGCTTTTTTCATTCGACGCCGGCGCCAGAATCCGAATAACATCGCAATCCTCCGTATCAGACTGCGGCATTCTCGGTTGCGCCCTGCCCCCACGGCAAGGCTTCAGCGCGGATGTCCCCGGAATACCATGCCGTTCACGCTGTCCGCCCCATCCGTCACCACCCCGGCCATCGCCATCATCTGGCTTGGCGACAACCTGCTGCTGACAGACCAGCAGCTTCCCGCGCTCTCGAGCGCCCTGCCACTGACCGGCATCCGTCCCATTGGCGACTTCGATGGCCAGCCGGTCGTGACCGGTTCGCTGGTCGGCGAACCGCCACCGGGCGCCTTGTGGGTACCGTTGCGCCAGGCGTTCTCGCTGCTGGCGGATGAGTGGGCGCCGGCACTGGTCCGGGCACGACAGCTGCACCGTTTCGATCGCGAACACCGTTTCTGTTCGGTCTGCGCCCATCCGCTCGACAATCACCCTCATGACAGCGGCAAAGGGTGTCCGAGCTGTGGTGCCGCCTATTACCCGAAGCTGGCGCCGGCGATGATGGTGGTCGTGACCCGCGGCCGCGAATTGCTGCTGGCCCGCGCGCCGCACTTTCCGGCAGACATGTATTCGGCGCTGGCCGGTTTTGTCGAAGCCGGCGAAACGCTGGAAGCCTGCGTCCACCGAGAGGTGATGGAAGAAGTCGGCTTGCGCATCGGCAACCTGCGCTATGCCGGCTCGCAATCCTGGCCCTTCCCGCATTCGCTGATGCTGGCTTTTATAGCCGATTACCACAGCGGCGACATCGTGCCGCAAGAAGGGGAAATTGCCGATGCGCAGTGGTTCGCAGTGGATCGTCTGCCTGCCATCCCCGCCCGGCACAGCATTGCCCACTGGCTGATCGGTCAGGCAGTTGCCGGCATCCCGCGCTGAGCAGCGGCCAATCACAATCCCTTCATCTGGAATGGAATATTCACGGCCAGGTCGAAGCTCATCCCATAGGCATTCTGACCGCTGATATTGAACAAATACCGGACATTGAAAGTGTACTTGCTCTTGTAGGGGCGGTCATAGCGGTAGCTCAATGACGGGCGGCCGCGTGCAATCTGGTTGCCATTGGGAAGCCCCAGACAGGGGCTGACCCGGATCTCCCCCTCGGTATCGATATGCGTGATGAACACCACCTCCTCTCCGAGGCGATGGTAAAGCGTGTAGCCCGGTTTCTCCGGGGAGGTGCTCGCAGTATTCAATGAGAAAAAGATATTGCTGCCATCATAGTAGTTCAGCAACTCCAATGTACTGGCCTTATCTGTCTGCAGCGATCGTGCCACATTCCCATGCGCATCATAAAAATAATTCCGCAGATGCGTTTCATCGCCCGGTGTAATGGTCTGCAAGACCTGGACAATATTATCCTCCCCGGCATAGGAATAATTATCAACCATGGAGAGTTCGCCAATGGTGTAGCGTTTGGTAATAAGCTGGCCTTCTGCACTATAGGTAAAATCGACCACCTTTGGCACCGCCAGTCTGGCCCATGCATTTTTGTTGTCTATACGCAGCAACCTGAAATTGTTCGTGTATGAATAGGTGGATTCATTGCTGACGCCTTCTATTTCCGTCAGCAATTTTTTCATATTTCCCATCTTGTCCATGAAAAATTTTTGACTGGCTATTTTATTGCCATATTCATCAAAAAAGACCATATCCCCATGCCGGCTCCAGCTTTGCAACTGCCCGAGTCTTGTATAACGATATCTTTCAGACCAGTTGAATGTGCTCGTGGCAGAGAATTTGTTTTTCAATCGTGTCAGCAAGTGGTGGGCATCATATTCAAATTGGCACTCCAGGATCTGATCCTGTTTTTTTGTTTTCCTGGGAGTGGCCCCCACCTCAAACTGATGAAAAAACGAAACTTCGCTGACCGTATTATATCGGGCATGATAATGTCTTTTATGAATTAATGGCTTGAGATTTCCGGCAGAGGGCTGATTGCTGTACAGATAACTCTCATGCTCGATCATTCCGATATCTCCATACTGATTTCTGGAAATAACGGAAGAAGAAAGCACGGTATCATTGTACAGAAATCTGGCAGACGTCAGCTGCCCACGGGAGTTGAAACCATTAAAACGCGAGAAGGTGACAGAGGGCGCGGGTTTGATGACAGAGCCCTCCCGAAGTCCGCGCAGGGTGAGTGTGTGCGCATGACTGTATTTGTTTCTGTCTGGCAGGACACACTCTCCGCTTTCCTCGGTCAGAATCCCGAACAGATTGTAAGCATATAGTTGCCTGAACTCAAAAAAAGGCTGTCCGGTCTCTCTGTCCTGCGATATGTTTTTTGCGCTCAACAGACGCCCCGTGGCCGGATCATACGTGAATTCACGCAGCGCCATCCAGGGCGCGCCTCTTTTATCAAGCCGGACTTTCCGGCTGACAAGTTTGTCGAACAACGCATCGTATTGATATTCGATATAACGCCCGTCTTTCACGCACTGACTGCCGGGGCGAGTATAGACCGCAGAATTGGCATAGTCATACAGCGTGGTGACACCTGCCGTCGTTGTCGAGATTTCACGGTCCAGGCCATCATGGCTTTTTTCACCCACGACAACGCCATCAATGGAAATCCTGGCCACAAGGTTTCCCATGCTGTGGGCCGCGTATTCAGTCGCCTGCTTGCCACTCTCCAGGCCTGCCTGCATGATCTTCCGATCGAAATCATCATAGGCATAGCGCACCAGCTCCCTGTCCGTTTCACTGGATGAGATCATGCGAAGAAAATTGTCATACGCAAACTTCTCCGTGATGTCTGCATGGACTGCATCAACAGGGCTGAAGGTTTTACGTTGCACCAGCAAACCATATTTATCATGGAAAAAAGTTTTCCTTACCGAGCCTGGCTCATGATCAATGGCAAGCGTACTTCTGAAAACATCGGTCACGTCCATATCGTACCGATACCGGTCCACACTGTTATCGGCATGAATTTCCTTGACTATCTCGTCATAAATATTCCATTTGGAATTCTCTTCCTTGGCATATTTTTTCAGTATCGCCCCCGAATGCTCTTCCAGCAGATAATCGTACAGTGTCTTTTTTATCTGTTGACCCAGATTATTGTATTTTGATGCAGCCATCTCACGCCGAATCAGTATTTTTTTCTCACCCCCCACCATGAAAGCAATTTCTTCCTTTACAATATTCCCCAATCCGTCGTATGTATATATTTCGCTGAATTTATTAGTCGAACTCGTGATGGTTTTTTCATTGATAGCCGGAGAATAAGTCGTCGTTTCAGAAATTTCCCCGCCCTGACTCGCCTCACGGACCGAGCTTGTTTCCCGGCCAAGGCTGTCGTATTCGTAATCAGTAGTGATATCATTCTCATCTTCCACGCAGACAACATCACCGGTCGCCCCATCCAGAAAAAGAGAGCTGCTTATTTTTTTCCCATCAAACCCGGTAACCGTCCGGATTCGCTTCCAGGTTTTTTTGCTTTTATACGTCATCATCGAGTCCTGAAGCGCCGTTTTTGTATTCAGATAACGGATGATTTCCGCTCCCGTGCCATCCTTTTCCTGCACCGCCTTGCCTGAAATCACAGCGCGCAATTGCCCGACAAAGGCCGGGTCCGTTTCCTCATAACTGTAGTCTTTCTTGCAGAGCACCACTGCAGGCGGCACGGGGTTCACCGCCTGCAGTACAGAAAAAGCTTCCTGAGTGACCAGCACAAGGTCAGTTCCCGTTATCAATTTATAGGCATAGTTCCATATTTTTGTCTTTGCCCCATAACCGGACTGGCTGGACATGATGGTTCTGGATTTTACATAATTGACAAAACCATTGGGGTCCGGCGGGCAGGATCCGTCTTCGCCCGTTGCACCCTCATAATAAAGGCAATTTTCAACCAGCCCGTCCGGACCAGCTTGCCGCGTCACATTGGCATAATCATCGTATTCAAACGAATAGATCCGATCAATATTCTGCGCAGCGGCATTGCCAGGCTTGACCGTTACCCGCTCTGTTTTTTTCACTGGCAGCATGAAATACGCACATTGCGCATCAATAGCATTATCCAGTGCCAACGCATAATCGTAGTACTCCGACCTGGAGCGCTGTGCGGATTTTGGTTCCCAATCCAGGGCCGTCAGCAGGTAAAATTTGTTATGTGTCCAGATGGTTTTCCGGGCAATTTCGGCCACCTTGTCATTTTTCTCTACCGTTTCCGAACTGGAAAACGCTGTGGAAGCAGGCAATCCTTCCAGGTTATCAACACTGTCGTTCCACTCGCTTGCAACGCCTGATCCCAGATAATTTCCTTCAGTGAAGCCATAAGTGCATTCCTGGTATGTTTCATTTTTCGGCTTGCCACTCAGATACGTACGGGTCGAGACAACGGCCAGCGCATCCCCACTGAATCCACTTGGCGCAGACAGCATGCCATAGTTTATATAAGCAATGGTTTTGTACTCGACACAGGCATTGAAAAATGTAATTGCCAGATAATTGTCATTATGGATTTCATACCCCATTTTGTAAATTATAATTTCGGACATCCCCTCGGCCACCGCAACGCTATCCAGCTGCCGGACATCACTGCTCCATCGCGTCATCGCATATGAAAAAACGCCTCGTGGCGTATTGACCTGAATCTTCTCCTTTCCTGTTCCGGCAACGGGCTCCAGCACTTCAGCGGACAAGACGACGATGCCCTCATCATCAATCATCGTAAACGCACCGTTGGCGGCCCAAGTAATATCAAGCGTCTTCCCATTCGCGCCTGTGATCGTGACCACTTGGCCGTTATCTATGGCTTCCATCAAGCCATTCTTGTAGACAACAGTGTACAGGTCATTTTCTTTCATCACCTTGAACGTATTCGTTTTTTTATATTTCAGGGTTACCGTCGTATCGTCCTCTTTGTCAATTCGGTAACGGCTGCCATCCGACAACACCAGGGTTTTTACAACATTACCTTCTGTATCGTTTTCTTCGTCCACTCTGGACAGGCTTAATTCCCACCCCGTTCCAAAACCGTAGTCCTTGTTATTGAACTGATTGAAACGAAGATAGAGTTCAAAATTTGGCCCCTGTAAATCATTGGCAAACACATGCGCCAGCTTCAAATTTTGAATGTACATTAGCGTACAAGGATTTACGCCATTGATTGACCAGTCAATCAGGCTGAATACGTTGGAATAAAAAAGCATGATCACTCCGCCGAGTCAAAATGAGAGTGCAAATTTGTCCTTCAAACTGGCCATCCAGTCATTTTGCACCGACTGTGCTGAATAAGCAGAATAAGGAAACGACCCCAATGATGTCCGTCCTCCCTGCGCGTAACGATTGGCATAACTCTGCATGAAATATTTCTGGTGCGTAGAAAGGGTTGGGCTGCCCACTGCACCGGCAGCCTTTCTTGCCGGGATGGCTTTCAGTTTTTTCCCGATATGGCGCATCCCGTTTTTAAATCCCATGAAACTGACCGGTGCCATCAAAATGACAGCATTGACATCCAGCGCCAGCGTAATCAATTTAAAAACGTATGCGGCCTCAGGGTGGCTCTCTTCCAGCACAGTCGCCGTAATCTGTGCAAGCCGCGCCCCGATGAAAATCCCTCCACCCATCAAGGTCAAACCAAGAATGAATCCCCCCAGCGGAGCAGCCACAATCATCGTGACCACTGTCAGCGCAATGGCCAGAACCTGCAGGGAAATATCCCACCACTGGTCCCAGCTCACGTGGCCGGACGGGTCAGCCCGATTCACGGGGTCCCCCAGGCAATAGGCATAGGGGCTGATGCCGCCAGCGCCAAAGGGGCTCAGGCTGTCCATGGTCAGAAATCGCTGCTGGGCCGGATCGTAACTGCGTACGCCATTGCCCAGCATGTACTGCTGACTGCGTGGGCCGATCCAGTCGATACGTTCACTGCGCATGCCGATCTCCGGACGAGTATCCCCGTTCCCCGCCGGCGCCTGCAGGCCGTCGCTGTCCGGTTCGGGCTCAGGATCCGGCTCCGGTTCGCTCTCCCCCTGATAACTGTCGTTCTCGTCCTGCCCGACCACATACCACGGGCACGGCCGCTGCAGCCGGTAGTTGCCGTCGCCACGCTGGGTCAGCACCGGCTTCAATGTCGCATCCCGGTATTGCTGCGCAAACGGCAGAGGCGGCGCCTCGCGTGCCGGCCGGCTGCGGTCCACGCAGTAGCCCGGATACTGCAGCAGCGCCAGCCCGCCCGCGCTGCACTCGTCTCCCGCCGCCACCTGCCAGCGCACCGCCAGCGGTCCGCTGACCGCTTCCCCGCTTTCGTCGTAGACAAAGTCGCCGTTTTCGCTCAGCCGGTAGCCGTCTCCCGGTT
>NZ_JHVK01000027.1 GCF_000620105.1 Microvirgula aerodenitrificans DSM 15089
AAGCGGTCAGCGGACCACTGACGGTGCGCTGGCAGGTGGCGGCGGGAGACGAGTGCAGCGCGGGCGGACTGGCGCTGCTGCAGTATCCGGGCTACTGCGTGGACCGCAGCCGGCCGGCACGCGAGGCGCCGCCGCTGCCGTTTGCGCAGCAGTACCGGGATGCGACATTGAAGCCGGTGCTGACCCAGCGTGGCGACGGCAACTACCGGCTGCAGCGGCCGTGCCCGTGGTATGTGGTCGGGCAGGACGAGAACGACAGTTATCAGGGGGAGAGCGAACCGGAGCCTGAGCCTGAGCCGGATCCTGAGCCCGAACCGGACAGCGACGGCCTGCAGGCGCTGGCGGGGAACGGGGATACTCGTCCGGAGATCGGCATGTGGGGGGAATGTATAGAATGGACTGGCCCCCGCAGTCAGCAATATCACTTAAGTGGTGATCGGCGCAGCTATCACCCGGCGTGGCAGCGCTTTCTGAATATGGATCCATATAGTCCTGTGCGGGCTGGCTGGGATAACCCTTATACGTTTTGCAACAATGACCCTGTTAATGAACGCATCTCTGCGAGCGCCCGTTTCTGGAACTATTTCGGCGGGTTTCTGATGATTATTACGGGCATTGCCGTATTGATTGGTACCGCAGGTATTGCCGGGGTTTTCATGATTGGTGCGAGCATCATGGGGGGACTATTGTCGATTGCTTCTGGTGCGACCCAGATTGCAGCGACTGCGCTGATGGATAGCGATCCGAAAGCATCCGCCCGGCTTTCCGAAGCGACAATGGCACTGGCGTATATTGCGGGGGTCTTGCTGGTTCCGCCTACTGGCGGGGGAGGAATTTCTCCCCTGCGTGCGAAATTCAATATGCGGTTCAGAGGTGCAAAGTTGACTAAAACAGGCTCGGGGGCCTCTCCTCTCGTGGCTAAAATTTCCCAAAAAAGTCTGTCGCCTGCGTTGACGCAATCAGCGGGGGCTGCACACAGCAGCACAGGGGCACAACGCCTGGATATTTCTCTTGCTCCTGGCCGTGGATTTTTGCCTGATCCACAAGTGGTAGTGCTGAAAGGTATTTTCAGAATAGCTCAGTGATCACGTCGGGGGCGATATGCTTTTTTATTCGAATGCATTCAATTTAATTAACTGGTTTGAAAACGGTGTCGATTCCAGTACCCTGATGTATATCCAAAATATAATGCTGGCGAAAATCCACGCAAATTTTCTGAACGGCCCGAATGTGGATTTATATATCAGATTTAATCAATTTAGTGCTGTTGATTATGGGTTTGGCATTGGTTGGGAGCTTGGATTTTCCCGCGTTGACGAAGAAACGGGCGAGGATGGTAGTGTAATTAAAACCCTGGTTCTGTTAAATGGTGAACGCTATCGAATAACATCCAGTGCAGACGGTGACGTGAGCTTGCAGTACAAGCAAACGCTTGTTTTCAAAGTGGTGAAAAAAGGAGATGTCTATACGATATATAACAAAAATGGACTGGTTGAAACTGTTGATAATGGCAGAACAGTCAAGATAACAGACAGAAATGGTACCAGTATTTCTATTGTGTGGAATGAGGATGGCTCATTTTCAATCAATAACGATGATGGCTCGGCACTTGTCAAAACGTCTATCCTTAGTGATGAAAATAAAACAACGCATAGCGTAACCACTCCCAGAGGGACGATTGATTACGTGGTTCAGCCGCTGGATGGCAATTTAATGGCTTTAGCAGAAGTCAATGATACCAATCCAGATCGGCGGTTGTTTTCAATGGAATATTTATCTCATAATGATAAATATCTGGCAATCAAAAAATTCATATCGTCATTGAGCTTTTACCAATGTGAGAATATCAGTTATGAAAACTTGAAATGCCCGCCCGGGTTGAACGTGAACGTCCTGGGGGTCACTTCCGTCAATTCGTTTTTTTGTCAATTTATTCGGACTCCCATGTATTTGAATACAATATACCGTTTTGAAAGAAGCAATTATCTCGGTTACGGAGTTGTCGCGCAATGGAACCCTGATGCGGATAATATGGAAAAAATGGATGCCGCAATGACATTTATCAGTTCCGCTGAAATAAAAAATAGAAGAAAAATATGGAGATATTATAATAAATTTTACCTTGAGACAAAAACAGAACGCACCCCTGCACCCAAGAAACGTAGAAAGCATGATGAGTATGAGTACCAGCTAAATCTTGGTGAAGGCATTGCAGAGCAAGCCAGTACCTTCATGCTGCCTGTAAAGGTTTCTCAGGTTGTAACTATTGAAGGCGAGGACGGTGTAATAAAAACCATTCGTAAAGTATCAACGCACCGTTATGATGCCTTTTCCAATGAGACCCATGTAGCCAATGCAGAGGGACAGCTGCTGGATATTGTCTACTTTGATGCACAAGGCGAAAGCGATGGCGATGTCCTTCTTTGCCCTGCTGACCCGGATGGTTTTGTTAATTATATAAAAAGTAAAACACTCTCATCCTGTGCTGTCTCCAATGGGCCAGCCAAAAAAACATGGCAGTATACCTATGCACAGATTACGGGCTGTAGCCTGGTGCTTGTTTCAAGTGAAAAATTCTCAATAAATCATGATGGTGATCGGAAGCCGTCATCTTCTGTTTTGCATAAAATGGACTTTGAGTATCTTGATGCTGCTACTGATTGCCCTGGTCGGGTAAAAAAAGTTATTTCCAATATGGCGACGCTGAAGACAACATGTTATGGCTTGCCCGTCTTGACTTATATCCCTACCACGGAAAATTTTACTTATCTGGTCGACAATGAAAGCAATACGGAAATCATCTCAAGAAATTTAACAGGATTTGATGGGAACGCAACGACGCGCTCTATCAAGAGAAACGGGAAAACAGCAGATATTTTAGAGCCGAGTGATGAGAATGGCGTAAAAACAGTCTACGCTTATAACTCAATTGGTGATGTTGTCAAGTCGGTCTATGCTGCGGGTTCGCTGTATGAAATTACCGAAGTAGTAGTTTATGACCCGGATGATTCAACGATAGTCGTGGCCTCGACAGGGAAGAAGTACAAGGAGATAAGAAAATTCAACGCGGCAGGAAATGTGATACGGGAACAGGTATCCATAACGGATGCTGTTCAGGAAGAGAAAATATTTTTATTGGCAGCCTATCATTATAACATGCTGGGGCAGCTGGCAAGCAGCATTGAGTATGATTACACGGATGATAATGGCTTTATTGTAAAAAAAACGTCTTCCTTGTGGAATGTGTATGATGAATTAACCAGCCGAACCTATCCGGGGCAGCGTGTTGACACTTACGTTTATGATGAGGACCTTGATCTGGAGTCAAGTGGGACAATTGCGGTCAGTCACCAGCCTGGCGATGTTAAAACGATAGATTTTTCAAATGAATTTGGAAAACTTTTAAAGAAAGTCCAGTATTGTATTGGGGAAAAAACGCCAGATGCTACAGACGTATTTTCTTATGATGCATTCTGGAATGTCAGAAGGCATGAGCAGAGCGACAAACTGCCTGTTGAATATAAGTACGATGGATTTGATCGGCAGATCACTCAAAAAAAATCTACTGTCCAGACTAAAGTCACTGCATATGCAGCTCATAGTCGATCCTTGCTGGTCTGCCGCGTGGAAATCAATGGTGTCGTGACTGGCGAGAAAACTTACGATGGGCTGGACAGGATTGTGCGTACAAAAATCGGGGCGGCGGTCTCCGACTATACCTATGCTGGTTCGGCCCTTTATGAAAAACCAGGCAGTATTGTGACTCAAGGTGGCTGGATTACTGCTTATGAATACATTGCTGAAATTGGAGAAACAAGCCGTCGTACAAAACGCAGGAATGCACCCGGCAGTCCAATACGCACTATGCGGACCTTCAGTTACAATGCTTCCAGCTGGCTTTTGGAAAAATCGACTAACACCTTGTACAAAAACATTGGTGTAGTAAAGCAAACGGTGTTTTCGAAAGAATTTTCATATGACAAATTTAATAATGTGGCTGGAGAAAAAGCGGAATGGGGAGATTCCATATATGGGGGATACCAGGAAACAATTAAATCATCGCCCCGTGGACTGCCGTATTATGTAATGATGAAGCTATACGACGGAAATGTGATTATTAAATATAATGTGTACAACCAGGACGGAGAGTTGGCATCGACTTACTATCATTTGAATGACGTGATGTTGTCTCGCTCTTCCATTGAAAGAAATAACTATCATGACATTGCGAGAATAAACAGCTCCGTATTGCTGGGTGGTGATATCTATACCGATTTGTATCAATATAAAGAATATTATAAGAAATATAATCTTGTCAGGGAAATTGGGTATGGTGAGAAATTCGAAAAGAAAAATTTCCCGGTGCTGGTTTGTAAAAGCGTATATGACAAACAGCGCAGATTGGAAAGGATGGATTTCACATACTCGGCAACAAGCACATACTCATGGAATGAAAGATATAGCTATACGCCATTTGCTTCTACTCTCCGGCGTTGGAAAAGAGTGGGGGATATGGTTTATTATGATCAATATGATAAGAAAGTTACGGATCAGAAATTTACTTATGATGCATTCGACAATATTTCTCAAGTCATATCGAATATAGAAGGTGTCACAAATACCAGCACATATACGCATGAAAATACCTATCAGTTAAAGCAAATAAAAAATGTTAATGCGCTAGAAGAGTTGGGTATTCCTGAAACTATTGATTTCACTTCAGATCTGGATGGCAATACCTTGAGTCAGCGTTATAAAATCAAGGGTAAACAAAAATTGACAGAATATTTCTATGATGGCGAAGATGAGGCGTTCAGAACAAGAGTGATCGTCGGAAACAAAGTGAGTCAACGCCATTATTTCTATGACCCCACAGGGAGGCAGGTACGTCATGCCCAGGAAAGCGAGGGGTTTGTCGGAGAAATTTTCTACCTTTTTCATGGTGAAGAGGTCATGCTGTCACTGAGGGCACCATCTTATTCTGATAAAAATTTCTCCGGCTTTACCCTTTTTCACCGAATAGAAGGCCAGGTCATGTTTCTGACTGTTTATACTGGCAGTCGTGAGGAAATAAAAGTATGTCCTTGTTTCGACATGCCGAATGGTAATCTGATTGTGCAGGGAACGCCGTTTATCAGCCTGGCTGGTCGCGACAAAAAAAGCAACAAACCGATATATCATGCCTATTACGAGATGGATATCAATGGGCAGAATGCATACGGTTTGGCGTACCGCTTGAAGAAAAATATCCTGACCCTGCGTGGCGCATCACCCATAGCGCCAGGCATCAAGCCGCAAAAGGTGTTACCGGACCATTAGGCACAGGTTTGCGTTGTTGTCGGTGCACGGCGGGCGAGGCCCGCCGTCTGAAGCTTACTTTGCGTCTGCGGTCGGCTGGATCAGGATGTCGACCCGGCGGTTCATGGCCCGGCCCTGGGCCGTGTCGTTGCCGGCGCGCGGATTGGCCTTGCCCATGCCCACCGTGCTGATCCGGCTGGCGGCGATACCCTTGCCGGTCAGATAGCTTTTCACCGCGCTGGCGCGTTGCTGCGACAGCTTCAGGTTGTAGGCGTCGCTGCCGACGTTGTCGGTGTAGCCGGTGATTTTCAGCGTGGTCTTGCCATACTCGCCGAGTACCTGCGCCACCTTGTTCATGGCCGGATAGAACGCCGGCTTCACTTTCGACGAGTTGAAGGCAAAAGTGGCTTCCTCGTTCATGGTCACGACCAGGCTCTTGTCCGGGCGCTGCTGGAGTTCCATCTGGCCGCTGGAGATTTCCTGGCGCATGGACTCTTCCATCTTGGCCTTTTGCCGGTCCATGTAGTAGCCGGTGCCGGCACCGATCGCCGCACCGGCAGCAGCGCCGATCAGCGCACCCTTGGTGCTGTCGCCGATCAGGACGCCGGCCGCCGCGCCGCCGAGGGTGCCGATGATGGCGCCCATGCCGGTATTGCTCATGCCGCCCGGATTCTGCTGGCCGGGCTGGGTCGCGCAGCCGGCGACGCTGAATGCCACGCCGGTTGCAATCGCCGCAAGGGTTGTTCTTTTCATGCCGATACCTCCGTGATGGACAAACTGGGCGGGCCGGCTGCAGGCTGCGCAGCCGGCCTACTCCTTCGTGGTAGTCCTTCCCGGGCGACTTGCCAAATGCGGCGTCCGCTCAGTCGGCGGCGTCGATGGCCTCGATGTCGGACTGCACGGCCAGCCAGTCCTCTTCGACCTGCTCCAGCCGGGTGGCCAGTTCGCCCTGGCGCTTGATCGCCGCCGCCAGCTCGTTGCGCTTGTCGGCACCGTACATGGATTCGTCGGCGATCAGCGCGTCCAGTATGGCCTTTTCTGCATGCAGGCGGTCGAGTTCCTGTTCCAGCTTGCCCAGCCGCGACAGCAGCGGCTTTTTCTGGGCCGATTTGCGCTGGCGCGATTCGGCCTCCTGGCGCTTCTGGGTCTTGCGGTCGACTTCCGGCATGTCACTGGCTGCCGCGCGATCGGTGACACTGTCCTGCTGCTGGGTCAGCCGGTAACGCCGGTAGTCGTCGAGATCGCCATCGAACGGCGACACGCTGCCATGCTCCACCAGCCAGTACTGGTCAGTCGTCGACGACAGCAGCGAGCGATCGTGCGACACCACGATCACGGCACCGTTATAGTCCTGCATCGCCAGCGTCAGCGCGGCGCGCATGTCCAGGTCCAGGTGGTTGGTCGGTTCGTCGAGCAGCAACAGGTTGGGTTTTTGCCAGACGATCAGCGCCAGCGCCAGACGGGACTTTTCCCCGCCGGACATCGGTCCGATCGGGGCCAGGGCCGCGTCGCCACGGAAGTCGAAGCCGCCGAGGAAGTCGCGCAGCTCCTGTTCGCGCACCGTTGGAGACAGCCGCTGCACATGCCAGATCGGCGATTCGTCAGCGCGCAGCGTTTCCAGCTGATGCTGGGCAAAGTAGCCGATGCGCAGGTCGCGGGCCGGGGTCAGCGTGCCGCTCAGCGGCGCATGTTCGCCGGCCAGCAGTTTGATCAGCGTCGATTTGCCGGCGCCGTTCGGGCCGAGCAGGCCGATACGGGCGCCAGCCTGAATGTTCAGGTTCAGATGGGACAGGATGGCGGTGTCGCCATAGCCGGCCGAGGCGCGCTCGGTCACCAGCAGCGGATTCGGGCTGTGGGTCGGCGAATCGAACGTGAAGTTGAACGGCGAATCGGCATGCGCGGCCGCGACGCGTTCCAGCTTCTCCAGTGCCTTGACCCGGCTCTGCGCCTGCTTGGCCTTGCTGGCCTTGGCCTTGAAACGGCGAATGAAGTTTTCCAGGTGGGCAATGGTGGCCTGCTGCTTGTCGAAGGCGACCTGCTGCTGGGCCAGTTGCTCGGCGCGCTGGGTTTCGAAGTCGGTATAGCCGCCGGTGTACAGCGTGATGCTGCCGCGGGCGACTTCGGCGATATGGCTGACCACGGCATCGAGGAATTCGCGGTCGTGCGAGATCAGCAGCAGCGTGCCCGGATAGGCTGCCAGCCACTGTTCGAGCCACAGCACGGCTTCGAGGTCCAGGTGGTTGGTCGGTTCGTCGAGCAGCAGCAGGTCGGAACGGCACATCAGTGCCTGGGCCAGGTTCAGCCGCATGCGCCAGCCGCCGGAGAACGACGAGACCGGGCGTGCCTGCTTTTCTTCCGAGAAGCCGAGGCCGGCCAGCAGTTTGGCGGCGCGTGCCGGTGCCGAATAGGCATCGATACGCGCCAGTTCGCCGTGCAGATGGCCGATTTTCGTGCCGTCGTGGGCGTCCTCGGCCTGGCGCAGCGCCGCTTCGAGTTCGCGCAGCTCGCGGTCGCCGTCCAGCGTGTATTCGAGCGCCGAGCTGGTCAGGGCCGGGGTTTCCTGTGCCACATGGGCGACGGTCCAGCCGCGCGGGTAGTCGCAGTCGCCCTGTTCCTGATGCAGTTGTTTCAGCATCAGCCCGAACAGGCTGGATTTGCCGGTGCCGTTGCTGCCGACCACGCCGACACGCCAGCCGGGGTGGATGGTCAGGTTGACGTTGGAGAACAGCTCTTTGAGGCCGCGGCGGAGGGTCAGGTTTTTAAG
Source organism: Microvirgula aerodenitrificans DSM 15089 (assembly GCF_000620105.1). Lineage (NCBI taxonomy): Bacteria > Pseudomonadati > Pseudomonadota > Betaproteobacteria > Neisseriales > Aquaspirillaceae > Microvirgula > Microvirgula aerodenitrificans. The sequence goes on from NZ_JHVK01000027.1 coordinate 8,063, forward strand.
TTGGATCATGAATGGTCTGGTAAGGGCGATGCCGGCCGTATCGGCGCGGGCATCGCATTGGGCACATCAGTCGCCGACCACATCCACGCCCTTGGGCGGGGTGAAGCGGAAGTGCGACGGATCGAGCTTGGGATTTTTCTGCAGGTTGGAGAATTCCAGCGTGGTGGTCTGGCCGAAGCTGTCGGCGAGCACCATCCGCACCAGATTGCCGTCCCGGAAGCCCATGCGTACCGCGTTGAAGGTGCCTTCGCGCTTTGGCGTGGCCGACAGCCAGTCAAGGCCGTTTTCCACGCCGAGGTTCTTGAGCGTGTAATCGCGTTCGATCTCGTTGCTGCCGGCCAGCAGGGCGGCCGGGCTCGAACCGAGTGCGTCGTCGAGTTTCTTGGTGGTGACCTGGGCCAGGTCCTGGTCATACACCCACAGGCGCTTGCCGTCGCCGACGATCAGCTGGGCATAGGGCCTGGTGTAGCTCCAGCGGAACTTGCCCGGGCGGGACAGTTCCATGCTGCCGCTTGCGGTCTGGGTCTGGCGACCGGTGACAACCTGGCTGAAGCTGGCTTTCATCGAGCGGGTTTCACCGACAAAGCGTTTGAGCTGGGCGATGCCGTCGGCGTGAGCGGCCAGCGGGGCGAGCGCGATCAGCGCGGTGACGAGCAGTTTTTTCATGAGGGCGATTCTCCTGACAAGTCGGGGCGCGGGTCGGGCCCGCGCGACGAACGCCATGGCAACGGATCGGCTTTGTGCCTGCCTGTCACAGGGCGGGCAGGGCGCCGGATCACGGGGACAGATAAAAGGGAAGCGGGCCGGCGGATTGTCTTCCCGCCGGCCCGTGCTTCATCAACTGAAGCGGTTGGTGATCGGGTAGCGCCAGTCCTTGCCGAAGGCGCGGTGGGTGATGCGCGGACCGATCGGTGCCTGGCGGCGCTTGTACTCGTTGATCTTCAGCAGCCGGGTCACCTTGTCCACATCGGTGGCCTGGTAGCCGAGATCGACGATGTCCTCGAGGCTGCGGTTCATTTCCACATATTCGGCCATGATGGCGTCGAGCACGTCATACGGCGGCAGGCTGTCCTGGTCGAGCTGGTCGGGCCGCAGTTCGGCCGACGGGGCGCGGTCGATAATGCGGCGCGGAATGACTTCGCCCTGCAGGTTGCGCCACTCGGCCAGTTCGTACACCAGCGTCTTGGCGACGTCGCGCAGCACGGCAAAACCGCCGGCCATGTCGCCATACAGCGTGGCGTAGCCAGTGGTCATCTCCGACTTGTTGCCGGTGGTCAGCACCAGCTTGCCGCTCTTGTTCGACAGTGCCATCAGCAGCACGCCGCGAATGCGCGACTGCAGGTTTTCCTCGGTGGCGTCGGCCGGGCGGTCGCCGAACAGCGGCGTCAGGGCGGCCATGAACGACTCGTACATCGGCCAGATGGCGATCTCGTCATACTTGATGCCGAGGCGTCTGACCATATCGCGGCTGTCGTCGACGCTGATGTCGGCGGTGTAGCGCGACGGCATCATCACCGCGTGCACGCGGTCGGCGCCAAGTGCATCGACGGCAATCGCCAGCGTGAGTGCCGAGTCGATGCCGCCGGACAGGCCCAGCAGCACGCCGGGGAAACCGTTCTTGCCGATATAGTCGCGCACGCCGAGCACCAGCGCACGGTAGGCGGCCTCGACCGGGTCCGGCAGCGGCGTGATGTCGGCCGGCCGGAAGTCGCCGTTCTCGACATCGAGATAGGCGAGCCGTTCGGCAAATTGCGGCAGTTGCGCGGCGATGGTGCCATCGCGGGCGACGGCGAACGAGCCGCCGTCGAAAATCAGTTCGTCCTGTCCGCCGATCAGGTTCACATAGGCGACCGGCAGGCCGGTTTCCTCGACCCGCCAGCGGCATTCCTGTGTGCGGACCACCGTTTTCTCGCGATGGAACGGCGAGGCATTCAGCACCACCAGCACGTCGGCACCGGCATCCTGCGCGGCGGCGGCCGGCTCCGGCCCCCAGATATCCTCGCAGATCAGCACGCCGACCTTGCTGTCGCCCTGGGTGAACACCAGCGGCGCCGCACCGGGCGAGAAGTAGCGCACTTCATCGAACACTTCCTCGTTCGGCAGCCGCATCTTGTGGTATTCGCCGAGGATGTTGCCGTCGCGGATCACCGTGGCGGCATTGAAACGCTCGTTGCCATGCTGGACCGGATGGCCGATCACCAGCGTGATGCCGTCGATTTCCATCAGCTTGTCGAGCGCCACATGCACCGCCTGGTAGAACGCGGGACGCAGCAGCAGGTCCTCGGGGCTGTAGCCGGTCAGCGCCAGTTCCGGCGTAACCAGTACATCGGCGCCGGCGTCGCGGGCGGTGCGGGCCAGGCCGGCAATCTTTTCTGCATTGCCGGCGATATCGCCGACGATGGGGTTGAATTGGGCAAGTGCGAGACGCATTGCAATCTTTAAGTGGTATCAGCGGAACATGTGATTCTATCCACTTGCCAGCGCTTGGCTAGGCCTTTCGACCGTTGCCGTCGCGTCGTGATGCGCGACAGGCGGCAAAGATGGCTTGCCGAAGCGGTCGCGACCTGCTTATAATCCGCGCCTCATCTCGCGGAGAGGTGGATGAGTGGTTTAAGTCGCACGCCTGGAAAGCGTGTTCAGGGTAATACCCTGACGGGGGTTCGAATCCCCCTCTCTCCGCCACGTATTGTCAAAAAAGCCCTGATTTTTCAGGGCTTTTTTGTTTTTCCGACCTGGCTGCATGCCATGTTTGCAGGTGCCCGGATGCAGGTAAACTGCCCTGATGCAATCAATACGGCATTCAGGGGAGGCAACAGCATGGCAACTTTCAACCACCAGGACGGCCACCACGTCGAGACAGACGGCGCGCGCATCTACTACGAAGAGCAGGGCGACCGGCATGGCCCCGCGCTGGTTTTTCTCCATGGTGGTTTCGGTGACATCGAGACCTTCAATGCCATCACGCCCCAGCTGGGCAAGCGCTGGCGGCTGATCGGTATTGACAGTCGCGGTCAGGGCAAGTCCACGCTTGGCGGGGCAGCCCTGAGCTACAAGCGTCTCCAGCAGGACGTGGAAGCCGTAATCCGGCACCTGGGTCTGGACCGCGTCAGCATCATCGGCCACAGCGATGGCGGTATCGCCGCCCTGCGGCTGGCCGCCAGCCGGACAGTCGGGGTCGACAAGCTCGTCACGATCGGCGCGCACTGGGCCCTGGGGGCAGACGACCCGACACGCGATATGTATGCCGGCATCACGGCAGAGATCTGGCGCGAGATGTTCCCGCACAGCTACGACAGCTATCAGAAACTGAACCCGGAGCCGGACTTCGAGCGCTTGACGGCTGCGCTGCAGAGTCTGTGGCTTGACTCGGGCGAAGACGGCTATCCGAATGAAGCCGTGCGCGACATCACCGCTGCCTTGCTGGTGGTTCGTGGCGACGAAGACCAGCTTGTCTCGCGTGCCAATGCGGTTGAACTCGCCGACCGGGTACCGGGTGCAAAGCTGCTGAACATCCCGTTTGCCGATCATTCGACCCATGAGGATCAGCCCGGCTGGCTGCATGCCGTTCTCGATGCGTTCCTGCACGACCGGTAAGCCGGCAGGGTACGGCGCCAGTTGAATGCGGACGGCGCCGTTGTCGCCGGACGTGTTCACTGCGCAATAACCCTTATGGATACATGGAAAAGCGACACCAAGATGCACAAATGAATATATGGCAATGTTCTGCCTGAATGCGGATGCTATGATCCGGCGCGCCACAAGGATGAAGAAACCTGCCTGCTTCAGGATATAAAAATCAGACCAATGGTTTTTATATCCTGGTGAGTGCACCCGGAATTGGTGGATGGGTTTCTGCCAGTAAAAATACCGAATGCATTTTAGCGGAAAAACCGTGTGAAAAAAACACTGCTCCATATTCTGACCTACGGCCTGATTCTGTCTGCAGCGCTGGTCATACTGTTCTTCATTCTCTCCCTTGGTTCCGGGGGAAGTCCGGTTCTCCTGCAAAACAGCAGTGACCAGGGCGGCTGGCTGGATATTGCGCCCCAGGTGCTGATCCAGCATGCGCATCAGCCACTGGTCGGCCTGCTGATTCAAATCCTGTCGATCCTGATCCTGTCCCGCGCCTGCGCCTGGGTGGTCAGGCTGTTCGGGCAGCCGCGCGTGATTGGCGAGATGATTGCCGGCATTCTGCTCGGCAAATCGGTATTGGCATTATTGTGGCCTGCCGGCTATGACTTCCTCTTTCCGGAAGCATCGATGCCGCAGCTGTATTTCTTCAGCCAGATCGGTCTTATCTTCTTCATGTTTATCGTCGGGCTGGAGTTGCGTTTGTCCAGTCTGAAAAGAAGCGCTTCGGCTGCCGTGGTCATTTCGCACGCCAGCATTCTGCTGCCCTTCCTGCTGGGGGTCTTGCTGGCGCTCGGCCTGTACCGGCAATATTGCCCGCCCGGCATCGCGTTTTCCTCCTTTGCCCTGTTCATGGGCATCGCCATGAGCATTACCGCGTTTCCCGTCCTGGCCCGGATCATTCAGGAGAAGCAGCTGTCCGGCACCTCGCTCGGTTCGATGGCGATTGCCTGCGCCGCGATCGATGACGTGACGGCCTGGTGCCTGCTGGCCGCCGTGCTCGGGCTGGTCAAGGCCGGGTCGATGAAATCGGCCGTCGTGGTGCTGATCATGGCTGTCATCTATGTGCTGTTCATGGTCAAAGTCATCCGGCCGCTGGCGCAGCGGGTGCTCCGTCATGCGACGGTGGACGGAAAGACCACCAGCAGTCAGCTGGCCTTCATTTTCGCCATTGGTCTGGGCTCGGCCCTGGTATCGGAAGTGATCGGCATCCACGCCCTGTTCGGGGCGTTCCTGGCCGGCGCCATCATGCCGCACCAGCTGACGCTGCGGATCAACCTGTGCGCCAAGATCGAACACCTGACCACCGTGGTCCTGCTGCCGATCTTCTTTACCTATACCGGCATCCGGGTGCAGATCGGGCTGCTGGACAACTGGCAGGCGTGGCAGCACTGCGCGGCCATCATTGCCGTGGCCACGGTCGGGAAGATGGTCGGCGCGGCGGTTGCGGCGCGAAGCAAGGGCATCAAGTGGCGTGACGCATGGGCGCTGGGCGCCCTGATGAACACTCGTGGCCTGATGGAGCTGGTGGTTTTGAATATCGGCTACGATATCGGCATCCTGTCGCCGCAGATTTTCGCCATGCTGGTGGTGATGGCGCTGGTGACCACCTTCATGACCGGCCCGCTGCTGGCCCTGATCCTGCCCGGCCTGCGCCAGAAGCAGCGCAGCCATCCATACGAGATGCAGGCTTCGTGAGCGGTTTCACCTCGGCAGAAACCGCAGCCCGACTCCCGGCTCGGTCAGGATATAGCGCGGATCGCCCAGCTTCTGCCTGAGCTTGCCGACCAGAATGCGCAGGTAGTGGGCATCGTCCTCGTGTGTGGGGCCCCATAGCGTGCGCAGCAGGCAGGACTGGGTCAGCAGGCGGCCGGGCTGTTGCGCCAGCAGGGCCAGCAGGGAGAACTCCTTGCGGGTCAGCGAAAGCGGCTGCCCCTGACGCCGGACCTGATGACGCGAAAAATCAATACTGAGTACACCATCGTCGTAAACCGCCGTTGCCTCGCCCTCGATGCCGATATCGTCCAGGCAGGCCCGGACCCGGGCCGCGACTTCCGCGATATCGCACGGTGCGCGGGGTGTACCGGTAACCGTTACCGTCTGCCCGGGGGGAACGGTCACGACAATGCGCAGCGGGGGAGGAAAGGGGTCAGGATCTGGACTCACGTCGGTGGTTCTCCGGGCGGGACACCCGTGTGTATCAAGGGTAAAAGTCGCTGCGCACCATTCTTTCCTGCTGGATATAAAATTGCTGTTCAGATAATGCCGGGAAGTATAAATATGCTGTAAATAAAGACAGTTATTTTCGCTGACGCCGCACTCTGTCCAGTTAACGGCAGGGTGCCGGTAATAACCAGCGTGGCAGTGCAGAATTTACGTTAATTTTACGCCGCGGCATTTTCCTGTGGGCTATGGTGCTGGCATGAGAGTGGCTGAGACGTTCTGATGCACACCGTTATCAAGGATGTGGTTTTTATTACCCTGGCCGTGGCGGTTTTTGTGCTGGTGTTTCGCTGTGCGCGACAGGCTGTTGTCAGTCTGACGCTGTGGCACCAGCGGCGAGGCGCCGGCAAACCCGTCGATAACGTGCTGTCGGCGCGCGGGGAGTGAGCCATGGACACCGAACTCCTGCACGCGCTGGCAGCCTTGCTGGTGGTTGTGGTGCCGCTGGCACTGGTCGGGATTCTTGTCTGCCGGACCGCGGCTGCCGCCAGACCGAAATCGGCACCGGTCATGCCACACGGCAAGCGCAAGCCGCAGACAGACCCAGAAACACCGGGGCCCGGCGTATGATCTGAAGAATCTGGTACTAGCGGACCTTTCTTCATGAGTCTCGTCACCTATCTCGGCAAGCAGATCCTCGGCGTTCTCAGCGCCTACCGGCAGGATGATGTCGTTATTCATATCTGTGGCGTGTACCCGCAGCACGACAATCGCCTGCGGCTGTTCTTTCCGCACGGGCATGCGCTGCAGCAGGGCGATCTGGCCACGATTCACCTGGACAACCGTACCGGGGTCGACGAGTTCGACTCGTCGATCCGCGTCTATCGGGCGTCTTACAAGGGGCGGGTACAGGCCGTGGATGGCGACTGGGCCGTGCTCGAACCGCGCGAATGCATGCTGCTGCACGGTTTTACCGCCGTCGAGAACCTGCGCGAGCCCGGTTATGACTACCCGGCCGATCCGCGTCCGGAGCGGCCGGTGCCGCTGAGCACGCTGGCCAGCCTGCCGCCGATCGCCGGGCGCGACCGCGAGAACAAGGTCGGGGTGCTCATCACCCTCGCGCCGGAACAGCCGCACACGACCGTGCTTGCCTTCCTGTCTACCGAGAACGATGACGTCTTCCTGATCACTTTCCCGGAAACCTTCAAATCCAGACAGTTGAAGCGCAACCCGCACTGCTTCTTCGTGATGGACGAGCGCGCGACCTTTACCTTCGAGCGCGCGATCGAGTGGAACTACACCATCATCAAGGGCCAGGCCAGCCTGGTACCGAACGGCAGCGCCGTGTTCGAGGAAATCCGCCAGGCGTTTATCGACAAGAACCCGTGGGAGATGCCGTTCTTCATTCGCGAAGACCTCGAGATGTACCACATCCGCTGCGAGCGGCTGCTGTGCCCGGGGCGCCCTGCCGCACAGGCAAAAATTGCCGACGGGCGGTAAAAACCGGTCATGCAGTATGTGATTTTGCTGCGATTCATGCCGGCTGAGGGGGAATCCGGGCTGGCATGAATCCTGCTGTTTCAGTGGCTGAAACGTTTACTGACAAAGGGATTCGCATGTCGAATATTCGTGAAGCCAGCCTGAGCAATGTCCTCGACGCCGTCTCGTCGTCGACCAGGAAAAAAACCGATACGGCAGCCGCCGACTGGAACGCGGCGCTGGTAGCCGCCTTCGCCGGCCTGGGCGCGACGGCCCAGAACACCACCACAGCGGCTGCCGGCAGCAGTGCGGCCGTCAGCGCCGCCGGGGCTGCCGGAGCCGTGCCGTCGGCGACGACCGGCAAGAGCACCAGCGAGAGCTTCCTTGAGTACATGGCGATGTCGCCGCGCGAAAAGGTCATGGCGCGGATACTGGCCCAGCTCGGCATTTCCAAGGAAGAGTACGAGGCCATGCCGCCGGAAGAAAAGGCAAAGGTCGCAGCGAAGATCGAAGAGCTGATGAAGAAGCAGGCCGAGCTGCAGGGCGGGGGCGACGATGCCGCCAGCACCGAAGAAGCGGCGGCCAGACTGAACGCCAGCATGATCAGCAAGTACAGCGACGGCGAGAAGCTCTGGCTCAATCTGCAGGCCTGACCCGTTGCGGCTTGACCCGCGTCATGTCGCCAGTCCCGGTCATGACGCTAATCTGAAGGCAGTGCGTGGCACTGCCTTCAGACGTTAATGGGGCCGGCATGGCAAAAAAATTCCCGCTTAACCCGAAACACCCGGAGCGAATCTGCTGGGGGTGTGACAAATACTGCCCGGTCGATTCCCTTCAGTGCGGCAACGGCTCCGGCCGTACCCAGCACCCGGCCGAGGTCATCGGCGAAGACTGGTATCTGTGGGGCGACTGGGGGCTGGATATTCCCGACGAGCTGCAAAAGCCCGCCGACGATCCCGCCTGAGCCCTGCGACCGGGGCCGGCTCAGGTCGACGGCGCCAGCACGGCGGTGGCCTCGATCTCGAACAGCATGCCGTCAAGCGCCAGCCGTGGCACCGGGATCAGTGTGCATGCCGGCATTGGCGCGCCATCCCATAGCGCCGTCAACGCCCGGCCGAACACCTGCAGCCGTTCCTGCGAATGGTCGACGATCAGCACAGTCAGCCTGGCCACATCGCGCGGGCCGGCGCCGGCTGCCCGCAATGCCGTTTCCAGATTGGCCAGCGCCTGCCTGACCTGCTGCCCGAAATCGGGGGAGAGCGTGCCCTGCGCGTCTTCGCCGCCCTGACCGGCAACATGGACCAGCCGGGCCGGTCCATCGACGATGGCCAGATGGGAGTAACCGTTCGGGCGCGGATCATACAGCCCTTCCGGGTTGAGGAAAGTCAGTTGCGGAGCGGGGGTTGCAGTCGTCATCGGATGGCACCTGTGAGGGAAGAGTGGTCTACCGTAGCGCCTCAAGCGGACTTGAGGTCAAGACGGCAAGGGCACATTGACCTCCTCCCGAAAAACCGTAGCGGAGAGAAGTAGAGATTTCTGGCAAAGCGGAGTTGGGCACCACGGTCGCGGAGGTCTGCCGCAAGATGGGCATCTCCGAGGCCACCTTCTGCAACTGGAAGAAGAAATACGGCGGCCTCGGCGTCAGCGAACTGCGCCGCTTGAAGCAGCTGGAAGAAGAGAATGCCCGGCTCAAGCGCATGGTGGCTGACCTGAGCCTGGACAAGCAGATGCTGCAGGAAGTCATCCAGAAAAAGCTGTGAAGCCGGCTCGCAAACGCGAGCTGGCCAACTTCCTGATCAACGCGTACCGCGTCAGCATTCGCCGCGCCACCGCTGTCGTTCAGCAGCGGCCGTCTCCTAAGCCGCGGACGTAGTCGCGACGACGCGGCATGTGCAAGCCTTGCGCGGGACGCCGCAGCGGATTCAGGTCGACAACGGCAGTGAATTCATTTCGGTGGCGCTGGATCAATGGGCGTACGAACAAGGCGTCACGCTGGACTTCTCGCGGCCGGGGAAACCCGCGGATAATGTCTTCATCGAGTCGTTCAACGGCAGTCTGCGGGATGAGTGCCTGAACGTGCATTGGTTTTTGCCGCTGGCTGACGCGCGTGACAAGATCGAGCGTTGGCGCAGGATTACAACGAACTCACGCCGCACAGTTCGCTGGGCGACCGGTCTCCCGGCGAGTTCCGGCTAGCCCATCCAGAAGCCGGAAATCTCCAGTTTAGACCGCTCGGTTAGTCGGGGGGAGGTCAAGAAACCAGCAGACAAAAAGAACTATTGCTACGGATTTCCCATTAAAGCATTTCATGAGGTAGATATGCTGAAAATTAATTGCTCATGCAGTATTAGTGGAGAAGCGTTTCATCCTCATTCGATTGTGAAGCATATGCCGCCGACAGATGATTTTTCCATACACTTTGCCGGAGAAATTGCCACTAGAGGACGTTATAAGGGAAAACCTTATCCTTATGGGAGTATATCTTTTAATGCTTCTCCAGAAAGTGTAGCGGAGTTCATTGAAACTATTGGCGATCTGGAAAAAATAGGTATTGAATATATCAATGTGTGTTTAAATGTTGCATACAATAAAGAGTGTGTGTTTGATCTGAGCCCAGATCTTGCGGCAAGATTTTCGCGGTTGGATATTACATTGTGCGTGACGTGTTATGAGTGTGATGAGTAATGTTTGACAGCAAAGAATTTGACGCTTGGTTTTTACGCGCCAGTTATGGCATCAGGAGGCAAAAATGTACATAATGAATTGCATATGCGTGATAAGTGGCGAACAATTATCTCCTGAAGCATTAAATCAATACTTGCATCCAGATGAGCGGGTTGCATTCTATCCTTTTGGTGAAGTTGCTGTTCGTGTGGACTATCCTCTTGCCAGTATTGTTGTTTCAGGCGAATTTGAACGTATTTTTGAAATTGCCAGTCAAATTGAAGTAAATGAGAAACAGAATATGAAATGCACGAGTATTCTGCTAAATGTAGTTTATAAAAATCAGTGCAACATGGAGTTTCGCCTAAATGAACTGAAGCATGTTACTGATATTAAGCTGCCGTTGCGATTTATATGCAGGTCGGATGACGATGCTGAATATGAATGGCCGCCTGAGTACAGTTAAAAATAGCTTGGGATGTCGGCTACGAGGGCGTTAAATGGGTGCATTGAAATTCAATATCTGTTTTGCAAAATATAAAATATGAAAATTTATATGGGTGTTTGTATGAAGTTAAAATTTAATTTTTTGAAAGCATTGGCGTTAATATGCTGATAGGTAACCCATACACTTTCGCTATTTTGATTGACCCTGTGCCATTGTGGTGTGAAAAGGGAGGGTATATTAACGGTGTATTCCATTTTTACATCGATGGAGAAATGTTTCCTCCAGGGCTAAGAAATGCAACATTAGGTGGCGATGTGCTTTGCCTGGAGAAAGATAATGCGCTCAAGACTGCTCCAGAAAATGCGAGTCTCTTTTGCATGCCCAAACAGGATGCTTATTTTTATATGCTGGGCAGGATGTTGCCAGAAATGGTCTCCGAAGAAATCGAAATTAGCGACGATTTTGAAACAGACTATACCTATAATGCGACAACATACAATATGGACGATGATTGTTGCTTTGTCTTTGCTGTCAGAAATGGGGGGCAGCTACGTATTTTAGGGGCTAAAGTCTGCAGGCAGGATTATAATGAAAAAAATGATTGTTTTGAATGGGTAAAAATCCCTGTCCCAGAAATTAAAGAGGTATTTATTGATGTGCTGGTCGCTGGAGATGTTGTTGATAATGTAATAGACTATTATTGCAAAATAAAAAATAATACCTGATTTTATATATTGAAATTAATCTAGTATTGTTATTGTGCTTCTTGCAAAACTGAATAAAATTATTGCGCAGAAATAACGGAAAGCAACCATCCCCGAAACCCTCTGCCTCACCACCGGCCTCATCGCCAGCCTGCTGACCTTCACCCTCAGCCACGGACGCCGGCGGTTGTGGCTGCTGCTGGCGCCGTACCCGGTCGTCGCTGCGCTGTTCGCCATGTTGACCGTCTGGGGGCCGCCCTATGCCGGGCTGCTGGTGCTGTTCGTCGGCGTTGCCACAGCCGTCGGGCATCTTGCCGGCATGCTGCTGGTCTTGCTGGGCGGCTGGCTATGGCGTCGTGCCGGTCCGCCGGACGCCCGCTGAGCATTACGGCTGCGCTGCCTGCTTCAGCCGCCGGTACAGCGTGCGTTCGCTGATGCCCAGTGCGCGCGCCTGTTCGCTGCGCTTCAGCCCGGCGGCGGGCGGGGGCGGGGTGTCGCTGTCGCGGCGGGGGCCGGGTGCGGATGACAGCGCTTCCTCGATCAGGGCCTCGTCGATCAGCCCGTTGCCGCTCAGCAGACAGCAGCGGGTGGCGATATTGCGCAGTTCGCGGATATTGCCGGGGAAGGCATGGCTGGTCAGTCGCGCCAGTGCCGCCGGGCTGAAGCGGCAGTCCGGGTGGCTGCGGGCGAGCAGGGCTTCCGCCAGCAGCGGGATGTCTTCACGCCGTTCGGACAGGGGTGGCAGGTACAGCGGGAACGTGGACAGCCGGTAGTACAGGTCGGCGCGGAAGCGGCCTTCCTCGACCCGGCGGGCCAGCAGGTGGTGGGTGGCGGACACGATGCGGACATCGGCGCGCCGCCACTCGGTCGAGCCGAGCCGGCGGTAGGTGCCGGTTTCCAGCAGCCGCAGCAGTTTGGACTGCATGGCCAGCGGCATGTCGCCGATTTCGTCGAGGAACAGCGTGCCGCCATTCGCGGCTTCCACCAGCCCGGTCTGACGCAGCACTGCGCCGGTAAACGCGCCTTTCTCGTGGCCGAACAGCTCGCTGTCGATCAGGTTTTCCGGCAGGCCGGTACAGTCGACGGTGACAAACGGTTTCTCTGCCCGCCGGCTGGCTGCGTGCAGCGCTTTGGCGACCAGTTCCTTGCCGGTGCCGGAAGCGCCCTGCAGCAGCACGGTTTCATCGCTCGGTGCGACCCGGGCCAGGCGTTCCAGCATGTGCCGGAAGGCGGGCGAGCGGCCGATCAGGCCGTCGCCCTGGATATCGCGTCCGGCCGCCAGCGGCGACATGCGTTCGACAAAGTAGCGGTAGCCGCCATCGTCGCCCGGGATCGGGGTCAGGGCGATGTCGACGTATTCCTCGCCGCGCGGCGTGTGGTGCAGGTGGACCACGCGTTCGCGCTTGCCGCTGGCCAGGCTGTCGGAGAGCGGACAGCTTTCGCCGCAGCGGTTGCAGGGCCGTGGATAGTGGTGGGACACCTCGTAACAGAAACGCCCCCTGACATCGCGACCATCACCGAAGCGGTCGAGATAGGCGCGGTTGGCATGCACGATGCGATAGCCGGCGTCGCACACGATATGCGGATCGGGCAGGGCATCGATAAAGGCCAGCAGTGCGGTCGGGTCGGGCATGGGCTGCTTTCTGTCAGTGAATCACTGCCATTTTCTGCCATTGCCGCCATTGTGTCATGACACGGTGGCGGGCTGCGCAGCACAAAAATTTGCAAGTTGATGATTTGCAAACGGTTTATGTAATCCGGGCGGCTGGCACGGTTATTGATATGGATGTCATTCGACAAGAAGGAGATCCGGATGACTGCGCCACCCCCGCGCCTGCTGCGCGACATCGTGATCGTGCTCGTGCTGAAGGTCATGGCGATCGTGCTGCTGTGGTACCTGTTCGTTGATGGTCAGCGCGTCGAGGTGGATGCCGCGACCACGGCGCGGCAATTCGCGCCGGTTTCTCCTTCCGGGCACAGACAACAAGGAGAAATACATGCCAATTGATAGTGTGGTCGACCTGTCCCGGCTGCAGTTTGCCGCGACGGCGATGTACCATTTTCTGTTCGTGCCACTGACGCTGGGCATGGTCTGGATGCTGGTCATCATGGAGTCCGTCCATGTGATGACCGGCCAGGTGGTCTATCGCGACATGACGCGCTTCTGGGGCAAGCTGTTCGGCATCAACTTTGCACTGGGCGTTACGACCGGCATCACGCTGGAATTCCAGTTCGGGACCAACTGGGCCTACTACTCGCACTACGTCGGTGACATTTTCGGCGCACCGCTGGCAATCGAGGGCCTGATGGCCTTCTTCCTCGAATCGACCTTTATCGGTCTGTTCTTCTTTGGCTGGGACCGGCTGTCGCGCAAGCAGCACCTGCTGGTGACCATTCTGATGGCGGTGGGGACCAATCTGTCCGCGCTGTGGATTCTGATCGCCAACGGCTGGATGCAGAACCCGGTCGGCGCCGAGTTCAGTTATGAAACCATGCGCATGGAAATGACCGATTTCTGGGCCGTGGTATTCAACCCGGATGCCCAGGCCAAGTTCGTCCATACCGTGTCGGCCGGCTATGTGACCGGCGCCATGTTCGTGCTGTCGATATCGAGCTGGTACCTGCTGCGCAAGCGCGACGTCGAATTCGCCAGGAAGAGCTTTCGCATTGCCGCCGCGTTCGGCTTCGCCTCGGTGTGCTCGGTGATCGTGCTGGGTGACGAGTCCGGCTATACCGTCGGCGAGGCGCAGCAGACCAAGCTGGCGGCGATGGAAGCCATGTGGCACACCGAGCCGGCGCCGGCATCGTTCAACCTGATCGCCTGGCCGAACCAGGCCGAGATGAAGAATGACTGGGCGATCGAGATTCCCTGGGTGATGGGGCTGATCGGCACCCGCTCGGTCGACCGGGAGATCCCGGGCATCCACGAGATCGTCGCCCGGAACCGGCAGCGCATCGACTCCGGCGTCGTGGCCGTCAAGGCGCTGGAAACCCTGCGCGCCGACCGTGGCAATGCGGCGGCGCTGGCGGCATTCGACGCCCACAAGGCCGATCTCGGCTTCGGTCTGCTGCTGAAAAAATACATCGATGATGTCGGTGCCGCGACGCCGGCCATGCGTGATGCCGCTGCGCGCGACACCATTCCGGGCGTGGCGCCGCTGTTCTGGAGTTTCCGCCTGATGGTGGCGCTGGGCTTCTGGATGCTGGCGCTGTTCTCCGCCGCGCTGTGGTACTCGGTCAAGGGCTGCTTTGCCGAGCGTCGCTGGTTGCTGAAGGCGGCGCTGTGGAGCCTGCCGATGCCGTGGTTCGCCTGCGAAGTCGGCTGGCTGGTGGCCGAGTACGGGCGGCAGCCGTGGACCATCTACGGCGTGCTGCCGACCCGGCTGTCGGTGTCGACGCTGTCGGTCGGTTCGCTGTACGGCTCGCTGGCCGGCTTTATCGGCTTCTACACCGTGCTGCTGGTGATCGAGGTGTTCCTGATGCAGCGCTTTGCGCGCCAGGGGCCGGGCAGCCTGGGCACCGGCCGCTACGCCAATGAAGCCACCGCGCACTGAGGAGAACGGACATGATCGATTACCCGACACTGAAACTCATCTGGTGGCTGCTGGTTGGCGTGCTGCTGATCGGCTTTGCCGTCATGGACGGCCATGACATGGGCGTGGGTACCCTGCTGCCCTTCGTCGGCCGCGACGACGTCGAACGGCGCGTGGTCATCAATACCGTTGGCCCGCACTGGGACGGCAACCAGGTGTGGTTCATCACCGCCGGCGGGGCGATCTTCGCCGCCTGGCCGCTGGTCTACGCCACGGCGTTCTCCGGTTTCTACTGGGCAATGCTGGTGGTGCTGTGGGCGCTGTTCTTCCGGCCGGTCGGTTTCGACTACCGCAGCAAGATCCGCGATCCGCGCTGGCGCTCGACCTGGGACTGGGGTCTGTTCATTGGCGGTTTTGTGCCGCCGCTGATCTTCGGTGTGGCATTCGGCAACCTGCTGCAGGGGGTGCCGTTCCGCTTCGACGCCAATCTGGTGTCGTACTACGAGGGGTCGTTCTGGGGCCTGCTCAATCCGTTCGCGCTGTTGTGCGGGGTGGTGTCGAGCGCGATGGTGACCTTCCATGGCGCGGTCTACCTGATGCACCGCACCGAGGGCGACATCCAGCGCCGCGCGCGCACCTGGGCCACCGTGACCGGCCTGCTGACACTGGCCGCCTTCACGCTGGCCGGCGTCTGGCTGGCTTATGGCATCGACGGCTATGTGATTACCTCGGCGGTCAATGCCGCCGCCCAGCCGGACCCGCTGACCAAAACCGTAGTGCGTGCGCCGGGGGCATGGCTGGCCAACTACCGGCTGTACCCGTCGACCCTGCTGGTGCCGCTGCTGGCCTATGCCGGCTTTGGCCTGGCGCTGCTGCTGGCGCGGCGCGGCCTGACCTTCGCCGCCTTCTGGGCGTCGGCGGTCGGCCTGGCCGGTGTGATCGGCACCGCCGGCGTATCGATGTTCCCGTTCGTGATGCCGTCCAGCCTGGACCTGGCATCCAGCCTGACGGTGTGGGACAGCGTGTCCAGCCAGCGGACGCTCGGCGTGATGCTGGTGGCGACGCTGATCTTCATGCCGACCATCATCGTCTATACGCGCTGGGCCTACAGCGTGATGCGCGGCAAGGTCACTGCCGCCTATGTGCGCGAGCACGATCACAGTGCCTACTGAGGAGGCGGAATGCACATTGCCCTGACCTGCCAGAACCGCCGGACGCTCAGCGCCCATGCCGGCCGCTGCCGTCACTTTCTGCTCACTGACGGAGAGCGCTTCCGGTCGGTGGAGCTGGATATCAGCCAGACCCTGCGCGAGAGCATGCAGGGCGGAGACTGGTCATCGCATCCGCTCGCGGGCATCGAGGTGCTGATCACGGCCGGAGTGGGGGCCGGACTGGTGCAGGGCCTGGCCCGCCACGGCATCCGGACCGTGATCAGTGCGCAGTCGCTGCCTGCCAGTGCGCTGGCCGAGTGGCTTGCCGACCCGCAGGGCCGGGCGGCAGGCCATCCCGAATCCATCGGCGGTGGCGGTAGCCACTGCCACTTCTGAAGGAGAAATTCGTCATGTGGTATTTCGCCTGGACACTTGGCATCGGTTTTGCCGTGCTGCTCGCCATTCTCAATGCGATGTGGGGGGAGTACGAGGACGCACGCCAGGCGTCGCTGGCCCCGGCTTCGGCAAGTGACGATGACTGAACATGCCGATGCGCCGTCGGCGCCGGAACCCGGCATGCAACTGCCGCTGTTGCTGCTGGCCGTGTCGATCATGCTGGTGACGGTGGCTTGTCCCGCCCTGCTGGCCGATCACGACGGCCGCGCCGACCATGTGGCCGCGCTGCTGGTGTTCTGGTCGATGAGCGCGGGGTTTGTGCGCGGCGTCGGTTTCGTCCCCCAGGCGAGACTGCCGCGCTGGCTGCTGGGCACGACGGCGTCGATCACGGCGCTGCTGTTGGCAGTATGGCGTCTGCTGTAGCGGACTGCTCCGAGGTTGGCCCGGCCATGATTCCATCTGGCCGGGCTTTTTTTGCCCGCTACGCCGCCGATGGCTGACGGGCCGCTGTCAGGGCTTCCCGTTCGCTGATCCACGCTTCCAGCTGTTCCGGCGGCAGTGGGCGGGCCAGCAGGTAGCCCTGCACGATCTGGCAGCCGTGTTCTTCGAGAAAGCGGCGCTGGTACTCGGTTTCCACCCCTTCGGCGACCAGGGTCAGGTTCAGACCGGTGCCGATGCGGATCACGCCGGATGCCAGCGTGCGGGCGCGCGCGCTTTCTTCCAGCTGGTGAATAAAGCCCCGGTCGATCTTCAGCTCGTCGATGGCCAACTGGCCGAGCTGGCTGAGACTGGAATAGCCGGTCCCGAAGTCATCCATGGCCAGCTGGATGCCCAGCGCGCGAATGGCGGCCAGGGTGGCCCGGGTTTCCGAGCGGGTATCCAGCATGGCCCCTTCGGTCAGTTCCAGCCGCAGGTCGCAGGCCGACAGTCCGTGGCGGCGCAGGGTGTCGCTGACCAGCTCGACCAGCTTGATGCTGCGGAAGTGCCGTGGCGACAGATTGACCGAGACCGACGGCACGGGCAGACGCAGGCGACGCCAGTGCGACAACTGGCTGCAGGCCTCGTCCAGCGCCCATTCGCCCAGTGCGTCGCCGAGCCCGCATTCCTCTGCCAGCGGCACGAATTGCGCCGGCGAAATGGTCCCGTGGGCCGGATGCTGCCAGCGCGCCAGCGCTTCCACCCCGTACAGCGAGCCATCGCCGAGCCGGACCTGGGGCTGGTAGTGCAGGGTCAGCTGGCGGGTGCTGATGGCCACGCGCAGTGCGGTTTCCAGAGTCAGCCGGTCCTGGGCACGGCGGTTCAGGTCATGACTGAAGAAGCGGAAGGTGCCGCGTCCGGCCGATTTGGCCTGGTACATGGCCATGTCGGCATGCTTGAACAGGGTGTCGATATCGTCGCCATCATGCGGAAACAGGCTGATGCCGATGCTGACCGACGTCGTGATGGTATGGTCGTCGATACGGACCGGTTCGACCATGCAGGCCAGCAGGCGCTCAACCTCGCTGCCGGCCCGTTCGGCGCCGCAGTCGGGCAGGACCAGCACGAACTCGTCACCGCCGAAGCGGCCGAGGATCCAGTCCTGTTGCGCGTGCTGTTTCAGCCGCTGGGCGACGACCTGCAGCAGGCGATCGCCGATCGGGTGGCCCAGCGAGTCGTTGATGTGCTTGAAGCGGTCCAGATCGAGAAACAGGAACGCCATCTGCGAGCCGCGTTCACGGGTCCGGGCAATGGCCTGATCCAGTTTCTCGCGCAGGAACCAGCGGTTCGGCAGGCCGGTCAGTTCGTCGTACAGCGCCAGGGTCAGGATGCGTGCATTGGCTTCCTCGCGCTCCAGCGCCAGCGCGTACAGGTAGACGCAGGCATCGATGATGCGATGCTGGAACTGCGAAGGCCGCGCCTGCTTGCGGTAGTACAGGGCGAAGGTGCCGACCACCCGTCCGTCGCGCGCCTTGATCGGAATCGACCAGCATGCCTGCAGCCCCAGCGGCAGGGCCAGGTGCTTGTAATCGGCCCACAGCGGATCGGTGTCGATCTGCGACACGATGACCGGGGTGCCACGAAAGGCGGCCGTGCCGCAGGAGCCGACATTCGGGCCGATCGGCAGACCGTCGAGCAGTTGTATATAGCTGTCCGGCAGGCTGGGTGCGGCCAGCGGGCGGATACAGCCTTCCTTGTCGATGCGTACCACCGAGGCGATCACGTCCGGTGCAATGCGCTCGACCTGCAGGCAGATGCGCTCGGCCACTTCGCTGACCGGCAGCCCGCAGGCCACGGCTTCCAGGATGCTGTCCTGCAGCAGCTGCAGTTGCTTGGTTTCCGAAATATTGGTCAGTACCGAGATCGAATGCTGCAGGCGGCCATCCTTGCCGATGGTCGGATTGACCACGGTCGAGACCCAGGTGGCATCGCCCTGCTTGCCGTACAGCAGCAGCTCTTCGTAGATGCTCTCCGGGCGCAGGGCAGCCTGACTGACCCGTTCCAGCGTTTCCCGGTCGGTTTCCGGGCCGGCGAGCACATGGGCCGGCCGCTTGCCGCGCACTTCTTCCAGCTGGTAGCCGAACAGCGTGGTGAAACCGCGGTTCACGAACTGGATCTGCATGTTCCCGTCGCAGATGATGACCGCGTTGTCGGTTTCATGGGCAACCAGGGACAGCAGGTGGCGTTCTTCACGCAGTTGCACGTCGGCACTGACGTCGCGGATGAAAGCGGTATAGGTGATTTTCTTGCCGAGCCGGACCTTGGACAGCGACATGCTGCCCCAGAACGTGGAGCCGTCCTTGCGTTCGATGCGGATTTCGCGCCGGGTGCCGACAATGCGGTCGACACCGGTATCCCGGTTGCGGTTGATCAGCGAATCGTGGACCGGGCGGATGTCGGACGGTACCAGCAGACTGACGTTCCGGCCCAGCACCTCGTCGCGACGGTAACCCCAAAGCTTTTCAGCCGCCGCGTTGAAGAAGGTGATCCGGTTTCGGCTGTCAATGCTGACCACGGCATCGATGGCCTGCGCCAGCGCCTGCAGTTCGGCCGAGGCCAGGGCGCCGCGCCTGAGCTTGCCTGCCAGTTTGACTAAGGGGGTGAACACGTTTGCGTCTCCGGGACCGAGCTTGTCTGTTCGTTATTTCGGCCTGCGCGACAGGCCCCGTGTCGAAGGGGAGGGCGTTCCTTCGCGATCGGGCCTGCTGTCCGGGCCGGTGCGTCTCTGCCCATGCACATCATATCGACATTTGCTATCTGGGTATTTAGCGATATTTGTTATTTCAGCCGAATTCCGCCTGGCGGAAAAAACCGGGCCGGCCAGCATGAAAGCGCTCATTGAGCACTAATTGCTGTCGGGCAAAATGACACGAATACTGTTGTTTGCGACCTGCCCAGCCATGAGCTCGAGCCCGACTGTTTTCCGCTCCCCCATTGCCGCCCTCCCTTCCCCCGTCCGCGACACATGGCGGACGGGCGGCTGGCTCAGGCTGTCCTGGCCGCTGGCCATCGGGCTGCTGTGCGCCCTGCTGGTCTGTCTGCTGCCCGGCACGCTTGGCCATACCCCCTGGAAACAGGACGAGGCCTACAGCTTCGGCATCATTCAGCATATGGTCGAAAGCGGGCAATTGCTGGTGCCGACCAATGCCGGCCAGCCGTTTCTGGAAAAACCGCCGCTGTATTACTGGACGGCAACGCTGTTTGCCCACTGGCTTCGACCCGTCCTGCCACTGCATGACGCCGCACGGCTGGCCAGCGCCTTTTACACCGGGCTGGCGGCGGTCTTTGCCACGCTGTTTGCCCGGGCCTCGTTTGCTGCGGCACGACTGACTGACCGGTGGGTGCTGATGACGCTGGCGCTGTATCTCGGCTCGGTCGGCATGATCAAGCACGTGCACGACCTGTTTACCGATGTTGCGCTGTGCGCCGGCGTGATGCGGTCTGGCTGGGGCTGGGGGTCGGCATGGCCGCGATGAGCAAGGGGCTGTTCATTCCGGCGATCTTTGCCCTGAGCAGCGTGCTGCTGCCGGTGCTGCTGCCCGCTTGCCGGACACGGCGCTATCTGAACCGATTGCTGCCAGACTGGTAGTACTGCCGCTAGCTGCTGGCCGAAACCCGGGGCGCGCCGATGCCGCTACCATCGGGCTGGGCGCTGTTCTGGCGAGGCAGTCAGGAGGGTGACACGTCGGAACACCTGACCCTGTTCGAGCGCGCCGCGCACTGACTGCAGGCGCCGCGCGCAGGTCAGGCCCGGCTGCCATCTATGATGATCTGACAGCGTCTTCCCGTGCGTAACCGCCGTGCTGGCACGGCATTTGCGTCTGCGTGGAGCGTACGCCGCACCCCTGCGGCGAATCAGACACGGGAGCAGCCATGCACGCGCTTACCTTGCCGGCACCGGCGCATTACGACGAAATGCTGCTTGCCTCGGGCGCCGTGCGCCCGCACTACCAGCCGTTTGCCGACTGGCTGCATGCGCATACGCCGCAGTGGCTGGCGGACAAGCATGCCGAAGCCGATCTGTTGTTCCACAAGGCCGGGATCACCTTTGCCGTTTACGGCGACGAAGCCGGCGCCGAGCGGCTGATCCCGTTCGACACCGTGCCGCGTATCGTGCCGGCCGACGAGTGGCGGATGCTGGAAGCCGGCCTGCGCCAGCGGGTCAGTGCGCTGAACCGCTTTCTGTACGACATCTATCACGACCATGACATCGTTCGCGCCGGGCTGATTCCGGCCGAGCAGGTGTTTGCCAATGCCCAGTACCAGCCGGCGATGCAGGGGCTGGACCTGCCGCACGACATCTATACCCATATCGCCGGGGTGGACCTGATCCGTCACGCCGACGGTGGCTACTACGTGCTGGAAGACAATCTGCGCGTGCCGTCCGGCGTCAGCTACATGCTGGAAAACCGCAAGATGATGATGCGGCTGTTCCCGGAGCTGTTCGCCCGCTATCCGGTCGCCCCGGTCGAGCACTATCCGACCCTGCTGCTGAACACGCTGCGCCATGCAAGCCAGGTCGAGGCGCCGACGGTGGTGGTGCTGACGCCGGGGCCGTACAACTCGGCCTACTTCGAGCATGCGTTCCTGGCCCAGCAGATGGGGGTTGAGCTGGTCGAGGGCCAGGACCTGTTCGTCAACGACGACGGCGTGTTCATGCGCACCACGGCGGGGCCGCAGCGGGTCGACGTGATCTACCGTCGCATCGACGACGCCTTTCTCGACCCGCTGGCCTTCCGCAGTGACTCGATGCTTGGCGTGCCGGGACTGCTGTCCGCCTATCGTCAGGGCACGGTGATCCTGGCCAATGCGATCGGCACCGGGGTGGCCGACGACAAGTCGATCTATCCGTTCGTGCCGGACATGATCCGCTTCTACCTTGGCGAGGAGCCGATTCTGTACAACGTGCCGACCTGGCAGTGCCGGCGTGCGGAAGACCTGTCACACGTGCTGGCCCACCTGCCCGAGCTGGTCGTGAAGGAAGTCCATGGTGCCGGCGGCTACGGCATGCTGGTCGGCCCGGCGGCCAGCCGGCAGGAAATCGACGATTTCCGCCGCCGGATAGAAGCCGCACCGGCCAATTACATTGCCCAGCCGACGCTGTGCCTGTCGAGTTGCCCGACCTTTGTCGACAGCGGCATCGCGCCACGCCATATCGACCTGCGACCGTTCGTGCTGACCGGCCGCGAGATTTCGATGGTGGCCGGCGGGCTGACCCGGGTCGCGCTGAAGGCCGGTTCGCTGGTGGTGAACTCGTCACAGGGCGGCGGCACCAAGGACACCTGGGTGCTGGAATCCGGCCCCTCCCTCTAAAGACTACGGAACCGATCCCATGCTCTCGCGCACTGCTGCCCAGCTCTACTGGATGAGCCGATACCTGGAGCGCGCCGAAAATCTGGTGCGCATGCTTGATGTCACCCACTCGCTGTCGCTGCTGCCGCAATCGCGCGGCAGCGGCATCGAACTGAATGCGCCGCTGGTGGTGACCGGCTCGCTGCAGGCCTTCGAGGCCAAGCAGGTTCAACTGGACGTCGAACGGCTGTTCGACTTCATGGCGCTGGATCTGGACAACCCGTCCTCGGTGCTCAGCTGCATCAAGGCCGCGCGCGAAAACGCCCATGCGGTGCGTGGCCAGATCACGGCGGAAATGTGGGAGGCGATCAATGCCACCTGGCTCGAAGGCCGTACGCTGCCCGCGCGCGGCGTGCCGAACGTGTCGTCGTTTTTCGACTGGGTGAAGGAGCGCTCGCACCTGTTCCGCGGCGCGACGCACGGCACCCTGCAGCGCAATGACGCCTTCTGCTTTATCCGTCTCGGCATCTTTATCGAGCGAGCCGACAATACTGCGCGGCTGCTGGACGTGAAGTCGCATCTGGTGGCCGAAGCCGCCGAGGACAGCGCACCGGACTTCTACGCCTGGAGTGCGCTGCTGCGTTCGCTGTCGGCGTTCGAGGCCTATCACGCTGCCTATCGCGACAGCCTGGATGCACGGCGGGTGACCGAACTGCTGATCCTGCGTCCGGACGTGCCGCGTTCGCTGCGCGCCTGCTATGCCGAAATCTGGTCCAACCTGGCCGAGGTCAGGGGCGGGCAGGGCGGGGAAGATGCCGGCCGCATTGCCAAGCAACTGGCCGGGCAACTGGCGATCAGCCTCGAGTACGGGGCGGTTGACGAGATCCTGGCCGAGGGACTGCACGAATGGCTGACCGGTTTCCTGGCGCGTTCGGCCGAACTCGGCGAAGCGATCCAGACCGCCTATCTGGAAGCCGGCTGATGCGCGGCCGCGCACGCCGCTCCGATTCCTTTTCTGCCGGGAGCCCGTCATGAAGCTGGCCATCGAACACGACACGATTTACCGCTACGACCACCCGGTCCGGCGCAGCATCCAGTATCTGCGGCTGACGCCGCGCTCCTCGGCGCGCGTGCGCGTACTCGACTGGCGGCTGGAGCTGCCGGCGCGGGCGAAAGCGGGGACCGATGCCTACGGCAATACGCTGCATGTGCTGACGCTCGACGTGCCGCATGTCGACATCCACCTGCGCGCGGTCGGCACGGTGGAGACCGACGATCGCGAGGCGGATGTCGAAACCGACAACCGGTTGCCGCCCGAGGTGTTCCTGCGCGATACGCCGCTGAGCCTTGCCGATGCCGCGCTGTCCGGTTTCGCCGCCGGATTTGCCGGTGCGGTGATGGCCGATCGCCGCCGGGGCTTCGAGCACCTGATGGTGGCGCTGGCGGAGCACATGCCGTATACGCCGGGCGTGACCCATGCGGCCACTTCGGCGGCAGAAGCGTTCGCCGGCCGGCTGGGCGTGTGCCAGGACCACAGCCACGCGATGATTGCCTGCGCGCGCCGGCTCGGCGTGCCGGCGCGTTACGTCAGCGGCTATCTGGCCACCGATATCGAGCATGTCGCCAGCCATGCCTGGGCCGAGCTGTGGATGGACGGCGGCTGGCTGGGCTACGACGCCAGCAATCTGTGCCTGGCTGCCGGCCGGCATGTGAAGCTGGCGGTCGGGCTCGACTATCTCGATGCCTGCCCGGTGCGCGGCATGCGGGTCGGCGGCGGCGATGAAATCATGCATATCGCGGCCCGGGTGGTGTCGTCGGCAGCAGATCAGTAAAAGCGCGTGGCAGACCGGAGCCGACAGGCTACAGTGATGCCCTCCAAACGATTTTCCTGTACACGATCGCCATGACTTATTGCGTAGCCATGCGGCTGGAAGCCGGCCTGCTGTTCGCCTCGGATTCGCGGACCAATGCGGGTATCGACCACATTTCCACCTTCCGCAAGATGACCGTGTTCGAGGCGCCCGGCGAGCGCCTGCTGGTGCTGCTGAACTCGGGCAATCTGGCGACTACCCAGAGTGTGATCAGCCTGCTGCGCCAGCGGCTGGGCCATGACGGGCCGAACCTGATGAACGTGGCATCGATGTATGACGCGGCCAGCCTGCTGGGCAGCACCATCCGGGAGGTTATGGCGCGCGACAGTACCGGGCATGCCACGCTGGACCAGGGCGTCGACTATGGTGGCAGTTTCCTGATCGGCGGGCAGATCCGGAGTGAGGTCACGCGCCTGTTTCAGGTCTACCCGCAGGGCAATTTCATCGAGGCCAGCGAGGACACGCCCTATTTCCAGATTGGCGAGGCCAAGTACGGCAAGCCGATCATCGACCGGGTGCTGCACTACCGTACGCCGCTGGCAGAAGCCGCCAAATGTACGCTGATCTCGTTCGATTCGACCGTGCGCAGCAACCTGTCGGTCGGGCTGCCGATCGACATGCTGATCTACCGCACCGACTCGTTCGCGCCGGCGGTTCCCCATCGCATCGGCGAAGACGACCCGTATTTCCACCAGTTGAGCCGGGGCTGGGGAGAAGGCCTGCGCCAGGTGTTTGGCGGCCTGCCGGATGCGGACTGGTTCGACTGAGCCGGCCACCTGGCCCGGATGAAAAAACCGCCGCGAGGGCTGCTCGCGGCGGTTTTTTCATTGTTGTACCGTCATTCCCACGGCGGTACCGACGCGTCCCCGACCGGGGCCGCTGCCGGCGTGACGGCCGGCGCCGGCCGTGCCGGTGCTGGCGCCGGTGACGATTCGCCATCGACCGGCAGTTCTCCGCCGAGCGCCTCGATCAGCTCGCCGATCAGGCCGCGCAGCTCGCCGACCATCAGCAGCAGGGTGGCGTCGAACAGCGCTTCGGCGTCGTCGCCGGCCTGGCTGGCCTCGTCCTCGATCACGTCGAGGAACTGGACCCGTTTCAGTTCCAGCTTGTCGGTCAGCACGAAGCGGATGCGTTCCTGCCAGATCAGCCCGAGGCGGGTGACCTGCTTGCCGGTATCGACGTGCTGGCGGACTTCCTGCGCGGTCAGGTCCTGGCGCGCGCAGCGGATGGTGGCGCCATCATCGCCGGGCGATTTCAGTTCGCAGTCGCTGTCGAGCTCGAAACCGTCCGGTGCGCCTTCGGCCAGCCACATGGTCATGGCCGTGGCCGGCGACAGCGCCGTGCGCGGCAGGAGGGCCGGGAACGGCGGCAGTTGTTCGCGGATGGCGCTGACCAGATTCTCGGCCTTGGTCCCGCCGGCATCGGCGACCAGCCAGCCGGATTGCGGATCGATATAGCAGCGGCTGCGACCGCTCTTGGTGAACGCACGCGGCAGCAGATCGTCCTCGACCGTCTCGCGCAGTTCCTTCTTTTCCTTGCGACCGACCTGGCGCAGTTCCTTTTCTTCGATCTCGGCCACGCGGCGTTCGACGAAGTCACGCACCACGGCGGCCGGCAGCACCTTGTCCTCGCGCTTCAGCGTCACCAGCGCGGCACCGCCGGCGCGGGCCAGCATCTGGTCCGGCTTGTGCGGTGCGGCGGGGACGAAACCGTCGCTGTACCAGTCCAGCCCGCCGCACGTGGCGAACGGATGCCGGGCCAGGGCGGTTTCGAGCTTGTCGAAATCGGGCAGCTGTCTGGGGTCGAGGCGGAAGAGGGCAAGCTGGCGGAACCACATCGCGTAGCGCTCCTGAGTTGATGGCAAGGCGGCGATTGTAAGCGCTGGACGCCGGCCGGGCACGGCCGATTGCAGGCTGCCGCATGCCGCCGCAACTGATCCGGCACTTAAGCCGCTGTTTTTGGATGATTTGCGCCGGAACCCCGCATGCCGGCGCTAAAAACTGCTTGCCATTGCCGGTCCGGCTGCTTAATATTGCGACCTCTCGACGCCACTGGCGGTGCTATTTGCCGCGAACGTCGGGGAAAGATCGGGGTGTAGCTTAGCCTGGTAGAGCGCTACGTTCGGGACGTAGAGGCCGGAGGTTCGAATCCTCTCACCCCGACCAGTCTTTCCAACCATGACGAAAACCCGTTTCGTCTGGTCGAGCCGGTACCATTCGGGGTGTAGCTTAGCCTGGTAGAGCGCTACGTTCGGGACGTAGAGGCCGGAGGTTCGAATCCTCTCACCCCGACCAGAATTTGCAGTCAATGAAAACGCCGCACAGTCTGCCTGTGCGGCTTTTTGTTTTTCCGTCAGACCATGTTTTCCGGCCGGACCCAGGCATCGAAATCGTCGGCGCTGGTTGCGCCAAGGGCGATCGCCGCGTCGCGCAGCGTCAGCCCGTGATGGTGGGCATGCTTGGCGATGGCGGCGGCACGGTCGTAGCCGATATGCGGCGCCAGTGCGGTGACCAGCATCAGTGAGCGCGACATCAGTTCGGCAATGCGTTCTTCGCGGGCGACGATGCCGCGCGCGCAGTGGTGATCGAACGAACGCGAGGCATCGGCCAGCAGTCGCACGCTCTGCATGAACGCATCAATGATGACCGGCTTGTACACATTCAGCTCGAAGTTGCCGCTGGCGCCGGCGAGGTTCACCGTCGTGTCGTTGCCGAGTACGCGCACGCAGGCCATGGTCAGCGCTTCGGCCTGGGTCGGATTGACCTTGCCCGGCATGATCGAACTGCCCGGTTCGTTTTCCGGCAGGGACAGCTCGCCGAGCCCCGAGCGCGGACCGCTCGCCAGCCAGCGAATGTCGTTGGCGATCTTGAACAGCGCGGCGGCCAGCGTCTTCAGTGCACCATGGGCATGGACCAGCGGTTCGTGCCCGGCCAGCGCGGCGAACTTGTTCGGCGCACTCTCGAATGGCAGCCCGGTGTCGCGCGCCAGTTCCGCTGCCATGTGTCCGGCAAAATCCGGGTGCGCATTCAGGCCGGTCCCGACCGCCGTGCCCCCGATGGCGAGCTGGTACAGCGTCGGCAGCGCGGCTTCGACATAGCCGATGGCCAGATCGAGCTGGGCGACATAGCCGGAGAACTCCTGGCCCAGCGTCAGCGGTGTCGCATCCTGCAGATGCGTGCGACCGATCTTGATGATGTGGGCGAAGGTGCGCGCTTTTTCCGCCAGTGTGTCGCGCAGTGCACGCACCGCCGGCAGCAACTGGTCGTGCAGGCCTTCGGCGGCGGCAACGTGCATGGCGGTCGGGAACACGTCATTCGACGACTGGCCGTGGTTGACGTCATCGTTCGGATGGATCAGCCGTGCCTCGCCGCGCGTGCCGCCGAGTTTTTCCGAGGCCAGGTTGGCCAGCACCTCGTTCATGTTCATGTTGCTCTGCGTGCCCGAGCCGGTCTGCCAGACCGACAGCGGAAACTCGCCCGGATGGCGGCCATGGATCACATCGTCGGCGGCATCCATGATGGCTTTTGCCTTGTGCGAATCAAGCTGGCCCAGCGTGGTATTGACCCCGGCCGCCGCGCGCTTGATCCGTGCCAGCGCCCGGATCAGCCCCTCGGGCATCCGTTCGGTGGAAATGGCGAAGTGTTCCAGCGAACGCTGGGTCTGTGCCCCCCACAGGCGGTCGGCCGGCACGTCGATGGGGCCGAAACTGTCGTGTTCGGAACGGGTAGCACTCATGGGGAGGACTCCTTTGACTGACTGTGTGGGGGAGGGGCCGGACGATGAAGAAAGGCGCTGCCAGTATGGCACAGCCGATACGGGTGGGCGGCGCATGGCGCGATGCATATCGGGCACAAACAGAATTTGGAAATCGTAATTGGTTTCTTTTGCTTATATGCCGACTCCATTACAGTCCCCCCATGTGACCGGGAAGCCGGGCCGACAGACTGCAACGGAAGCGCTATGAGCATCGCCGACTTCGACATCGTGATTCAACCTGGCTGGCAGGATTCCTCGGCCGAACACTGGCAAAGCCGCTGGCAACTGGCATGGCCTGACGCCGTGCGGGTGGCCCATGGCAACTGGGATACGCCGGAGCTGCCGCGCTGGCTCGACGGGCTGGATGCGGCCCTGGCCGCATGCCGCAAGCCGGCGCTGGTGGTCGCCCACAGCCTGGGTTGCGTGACCGTTGCTCATCATGTGCGCCGGGGAGGCCGGCCGATTGCCGGTGCGCTGCTGGTGGCGCCGGCCGATGTCGAGCGCAGCGGCGTACCGGCGGCGCTGGCCGGATTTGCCCCGATCCCGGCGGCAGCATTGCCGTTTCCCGCCATACTGGTAGCCAGCGACGATGACCCGTATTGCCCGCTGGACCGGGCGGAAGCGCTGGCTGGCGCCTGGCGCACCGACCTGGTGCGAATTGGCAAGGCCGGGCATATCAACGCGGCATCGGGTCTGGGTGACTGGGCACAGGGGCGGGTGCTGCTCGAACTGCTGGCGAGGACGGTGGGCGGCGCCGGCCCTGCCCGGTCAGGAAAAATCCGGTAGTTGTGTCAGGAGAACGTTCGGGTGATAGAAGCTGGATCCGAGATCGAAAGTCATCCCGTATGGATTCTGCCCACGGATACGGAAATCATAACAGCTGTATTCTGTATCGACTCTGTAGTTGTACACCTGATCGTGGAGAATCGCCTTGATATGCCCTTCCACAATGGGCGTTCGATAGGGACCATTGAAACAGGGCCTGACTTCGACAAGCCCGTTTGCATGCGCTTCGGTGGTGCAGGCAATTTCGCCATTGACTTGATGGTTAATGCGGAATGACTGTTGCGATGCAGGCAGAACCAATTCTTCTTGCTCAATTTGCAGGCAATGACCAGCGTGGATGGTGGCAATGTTTTTCCGCGTGTCGGCACCCTGTATGGAGGTCCATATTTTTTTCCCTGCCGCATTATAAAAATAAGAATGCGTTTGTGTTTTTCCCTGCTCTGTAGTGGTTAATTTCGTAATATTGTTTGCCGCGCCATAAAGAAACTTCTTCTGTGTGGTGGTGTTGAATCGGGTGCAGGTATTGCTGATGATGTTGCCTTCCGTGTCGTAGGCCAGGTCAACCTGGGTGCGAGTCAGGGAGCCAGACTGTGTCGTCAATATTTTTTCAAGCCGAAAGGCGGTGTTGTAGGTATACAGGGACTCCGTTTCTTCTCTGCCTGATTCTCCTCTGATTCGATAAATATTGTTCAGGCTATCGTACTCGAAACGCTGATAATTTTGTATTTGATCATACTCGTTACGGTAAACGACATTGCCTGCTCTCCTCCATTTCCAGAG
This sequence comes from Microvirgula aerodenitrificans DSM 15089, assembly GCF_000620105.1. Taxonomy (NCBI): domain Bacteria; kingdom Pseudomonadati; phylum Pseudomonadota; class Betaproteobacteria; order Neisseriales; family Aquaspirillaceae; genus Microvirgula; species Microvirgula aerodenitrificans. Next base: position 37,193 of record NZ_JHVK01000027.1, read on the forward strand.
GGAGCCACGGCTGTTGTACTCATACGTTTCGGACCACTTGTGGGTATTTGTGGCGCTGAATGTGTAGGAGACATCGCTGAGCTGCAAATGCCTGTTGTATTGCATGACGGTTTGCAGAATGTTGTGATTGTAAAAAATGTAATTGTTGCAAACAACCAGATTATAATTTCCGTAGTGAAAATTTTTCCTGATGCCATTGTAAACACTGTTTCTGGACAGATGCTTTGCATAATTGTCGATGCCGGTGATATTCCCCGTCGCTGCTGAACGATGGATATGGGAAAGCCAGATAATGGAATTGTTCAATTCTCTATGCGTAAGGTAAAAGATAACGAATTTTTCGTTGCCGTTGCCGTCGTATTTGTATACTGCTCTGATGATGGATGCGTTTTTATTGAAAGAGACCTGGACCTGCTCTGGCTTCCCACAAACGGTAGGAAGAATTTCTGTCGAGTATCTTCCCAGTGCGCTAAAGCCCCAGCTTCCAGTTTCCTTTACCAGTTGATTAAACTGGTTGTAGGCCAGTGTTCTGGTGAACGTTCCTTCATTTTGAACGACTTTATCCTCTACCAGCAAACCGGTTTTTTCATCGTAGCTGAATGAGAAAACCGATATTGTGATGCGAGACTCATCCAGGATTTTTTGCTTTGTGACCTGACCAAGTGCCGAGTTGTATTCATAATCCCATGCACGCCCGCCGGATATGGAAATGCGGTTTGGGCATGTAAAAATATTGGTTTTTGAATAGTCGTAATCGGATTTTGCCGACAATGTTGTCGAAGTGGTAACCCTGTCCAGCCCATCGTATGTTGATTCTCCGATAACAACAGAGTCAACGGATATTCTGGATATCAGTGTGTCGCTGCTATGCGGTGCATAGGCATAAAGGGTTGTGCCGCTCGATGTGCCGGTCTCGGAAATTTTTCTGTCGAATGCATCGTACAGAAAATATTTTTCTTCTCTTTCCGTTCGCGTATGCAAACGCAGTCTCATGAAATCATCATAAGAGAACGTCTCTGTAACGTCGGGCGTGCTCGCTTTGCTCGATGGGTAAGTTTCCTCCTTTGAAACCTGATGGGTGTCATTCCAGTATGCTATTGTTTTTTTGTCGCCAGGTGTCGAGATGGTAGTAACGGTTTTCTGGTTTGCATTGCCCTGGACTGTGTCGTATTCATAGACATCCTTTGACAGGGTTGTATCGTATTTTGACAGAAGCTCATTATAAATATTCCATTTGTAATAAGTAATGAGTGTTACCAATGGGGCGACAGGCGTCACCGTGCTTGCTGGATTTGGGTAATCGAAACGGGTTTCTGTCGAAAGCTGGTTGAGGTCATTGAACTCATTGCGAATGATTTCATAGCTGATGCCGGGTGCCTCCGGAGAGGAAGAACGGCTGGAGGGGGCGAGCCAGGAGGTACTGATCAGATTGCCTGAGCCATCGAATATCTCTATTTCAGCGTAAGGAAGGGATGACCTTGTCGTGGTGGTGCTATTGGAAAGTGCATCGAATACGACATCTGTCGTCATGGAGCCGGGATAGCCTTTGGCGTATGTGCTTCTTGTAATTCTTCCCAGTTGATCATATTCAAAATCGGTAATATTGTTGTTGTTGTCGGTGGAAGAAATGACATCTGCTGTGATATAGCGCTGGGTGATGGATTCTGTTTTTTTTATTTCTGAATTATCATGGCCTGTTGTTTCTTTTTTTATGGTAACGGTATTGTCCGCCGAATTGTCGGCATAGGTGAAAGTGACCGTTGTTGCAAAATAGGCTGGTGCGGCTGCTTCTCCCTGTGTTGCGATACCGCCAGTTTCACTGACTGCTTTTGTCATGCGGCCTGGATCATCATAAGTGTAGGCTGTTTTTTTTAATGGGCTTATGCTGGATGGTGAATTTTTGTCTTTAAAGAAGAATTGTTCGTTGTTGCTCTGGATCAGGTCGGTGTTCGTGGATTTTGCATAGGTGTATTGCCATGTTTTTTGGGGGAGCTCATCGGGCGCTGTTTTGGATGAACGTGTTTTTGATTTAAGAAAGCGAATGAATCCATTTTGCTCGGGGGGGCAGAGTACGGTGCCATCCTCTGCCGTCTCTCCTGCCGCCGGATAATAAACATACCACTCTCTCATTCCATCCATGTTTCTGAAATTTATCAAATTTGAATAATCATCATATTCTAAAGTCGTATAAAAATTCGTGTACACCTTGTTGCTGCCTGTTCCAGTGACCGACTTGATGTCAGTTCGCACCGGAAGCATGAAACTTGGAGACTGGCCATCAATCCCTGCAGAATATTTTAATTGATAGGAAAAACTGGTAAAGCAGATGCGATCGCTGGATTTTTCTTGCGGTAGTATTTTTGAGAGCAGATAGAATTTGTTGTAGGTGTGTGTCACCGTCTTTGACGGGGTGTCCTTGTTTCCCACCGTTTCAATGACTCTGTATGAATAGGACCCGGGTAAATTTTCCAGATTGTCCGTGTTGTCTACCCAGGTTGTAATATCGGGATAGCCCAGATAATTCCTGCGAGGATATTCGTACCGGATATCGACAGTTTTCTTGGGGGCGACGGAAAAGGCAGTTCGGGTGATAAATACGGCTGACACAGCCGATATGGCCGCTTGCAGCCCGGAGGGAGCGGGCAGGGTCGTGTACTCTATTGTAATGACCCAGTAAAAACCTGCTCACGCCATAATCAAGGAAACAGACGATGAGCGTGAAGATGGAAGAAGATATCAAACGATGGACGGCCAGGCGCAAGAGCGCGCTGGTGCTGGATATCATCCAGGGCAAGACCACGGTGGCCGAGGCCAGCCGTGCCTATGATCTGTCTCCCTCGGAGGTCGAGCAATGGGTCGATGATGGCAAGCGGGGCATGGAGAATGCCCTGCGGGCCAACCCGCTGGACATCAAGGAACAGTACGAACGGCAGATCAAGGATTTGCAAGAGGCTTACGGCGAAGCCATGCTGGAG
>NZ_JHVK01000028.1 GCF_000620105.1 Microvirgula aerodenitrificans DSM 15089
AACAACTGGGTCGAGAACCAGATCCGGCCGTGGGCGGTCGGGCGGTCGAACTGGCTGTTCGCAGGCTCGCTGCGCGGCGGCCAACGAGCGGCCGCAATCATGCGGCCTGATCCAGTCGGCCCGGCTGAACGGGCATGACCCGTATGCGTATTTGCGGGATGTGCTCACGCGCCTGCCGAGCTGGAAGCAGAGTCGGATAGCGGAACTGCTGCCGCATCGGTGGTCGGCCGAGGAATGATGGCGCGCGTCAACAGGGGTTCACCGGGCGCTTACACTTGAACACCTGATTGGCGTGCACATCATGCTGTCGCGCCACGGTGGAAACGGAACGACCGGGCTCGAAGGTTTCCCGCACGATGGCCAGCTTCTGCTCGACGCTGAACCGGCGTCGTTGCTCTGGATGGGTCAGCACATCGACCCGCTTGATTTTGGACATGGGTTTGAACATGGTTTCAAGACTACCGCTTAGTTTCGGCGGGATACGATGCTCTGCCGTTCGAGGGGCTCATCCAGGCACAGCTCTGGTCTACCTTGAAGTGAGTCCGTAATTCACCTCGATGGATAGCTGTAGTTCATATTACTAAACAGAAAGTTGCATTCCCATTTGTGGCGTAGATTTTTTCTGAAAGTAGCCGCTACCCATGGGGATTTTTTCTGAGAGCCACTCCGCAAAAATATTAGTCAGGATTTCTGTCTGAGCTGGTGCAGTACAGCATAAAAGCCATGACCAAGGAAGAACCTGGCCATGGCTTTTATATGTGATTCAGTTCCTGGTGCCTGCGACAGCTTTGATGCGTTAGCTCAGATCACGTTCCCTGATTTTCTCTAGGATCCAGTCATGGACCTCGCTTTCCACCCAACCGACACAGCGATTGCCCAAGGGGACAGGTTTTGGGAAGTTTCCTTCGGAAATGTTCTTGTAGATGGTCGAGCGGGCCAGCCCCGTTGAGTCGATGACTTCTTTTAGACGGATGATTCTCATTGTGGAGTACCTCATGTTTGCACAGAGGATTGGCCAGCAACATATTTTTCCCTTTGCCCCCTGCTCCAAATTGGTGAGGAAAGGAGGTCGCCTAAGAGCCTGCTGTCATGAGTTGTAGGAGAGGGGCCGGGCATCTTCTCTTGTCTTGGCCCTGCCCTTGGTGGCGTCGCATTGCACTTGTGAGCAGAGTGCATGGCGCTGGCGAAGGTTATATATGCAAAAACTGCTGAATTTCCTGCCGGCTAGCAGTTTTTCTGCACATAGATAGCCCCTAGGGAGCACATAGATAATTCATTTGTTGAGACTAGGTTTGCAGGAGAGCTACTATAGTTTCCTGTTATGAAAGTCATAGGCTCATCGCTAATTGATTTTCGATATTAATTAATTTTCCATAAGTGATAGCATTTAACTATGACTGCTCGGTGTAATGATTTATTGAGTGAAGTGATGAGCGACACCACTTCCAATTACAGACGTGATATTTGGATGTGGCTTTTTTTAAACGAATATAGGGATGCGAAATTTCACTGCGTTGGGTGTGGCGGGATTTCAATGAGGCAGATGGTTGCAAGGCATCTGCAAGAAAACCCTGGTCATAAAAAAGATATTCTGGCGAGAAGAGATTGGTTTATGGTGCCAGAAGGTGAGCTTGCGTGGATAACTGATGAAAAAAGACAATATGAATGGCTTTTTGAGCGATTGCAAAGAATGACTGGTGAGAATTTGGCACCAAATTTCCCGAACCTGCAGGGGCGGAATTTATTGATTGCAATGCTTGATATTTGGGATTCTCCGCTAAAAGAAAAGATCGTTGATATTAAAGGAATTAAAGAGCATTGGATTTACCATAAAAATGGTGACATTAAGTTTAAGTGGTTTGCCGATGCAAGCGAGGGTGAAAGGCGTTGTCGCTTTGCATCGGATTGGTTGCAAAAAAATGATCGGTATCTTGCTAGGTCAATGGGGGTGTTTGAAAATTACGCTGAGTTGCTCATATGTTTTGATAAGAAAAATTTGAATTCGGCGGAATTGAAATTGCTGCTTATGAATATCCGTAGAAGCTGGAACCGGCAAAGTAGCAGAGAGCGGCAAGTTGGGAAAAAACAATACAATTTTGTCCTTTCCAACAAGGTCGTCGAGTGCCTCGATAAGTTAGCGGAGGACCATGCCTTGAGGCGTGCTCAGGTTCTTGAACTTCTGATCAAGAAAGAATTTGAAAACGGTGCGTATCTGGCAGGCTGGGAAAAGCGATTCGAGTGAGCCTAACTGACTTTATGGACGTGGCAAGATACCCCGTCTCTCGCTGCCCGCGGCTGATACGCTAACAGTGCTGCCCTGCCAGAAAATCGCCCCACCAGTCCATCATCCGCCGCCGCTCATCCATATACTCGGCGCGGTTGTAGGCCGCGCGGACCTTGTTGCCCTCGGCATGCGACAACTGACGCTCAATCGCGTCCGGGTTGAACCCAGTTTCATTCAGGATGGTGGATGCCGTTGAACGAAAGCCGTGGACATCTGCCTTGCCCTTGAATCCCATACGGTGCAGTGCGCGGCGCAGCGTTTCTGGAGACATGGGGCGCATTGGATCATTGCGGTTTGGAAAAATGTGGCGACGACCACTGCTGATGGCATGCAGCTCGCGCAGAACCTCCATCGCTCGGGGAGACAGGGGAACCAGGTGCGGAGGAGCTGTTTTTTTGGACTTCTCCGGCAGCTTGCGATGCTCCGGGGGGATCGTCCACATGGCGGCCTCAAAATCGATTTCTTCCCAGCATGCCGCAGCCATTTCACCTACCCGGGTGAAGGTGAGCAGCATCAACTCCATCATCAGCTTTGTCTGCAGGGTACCGTCGTACTGACTGAGCGCATTCAGGAAGGTCGGGATCTCATCCCGCATCAGTGCCTTGCGCGGTGTGGCCTGCTGGCTTTTGAGTGCATCGGACAGCGGGGCGGCGGGATCGCTGGTGCAGCGACCGGTCAGGATGGCCAGGCGGAACACTGCTGAGCAGCGTTGCCTCAGACGTTTGGCGGTATCTATCTTGTCTGCCTGTTCCACCTTGCGCAGGACATCCAGCAGTTCTAGCGGCTTGATGTCTGCAATGGGGAGATGGCCAATGAAGGGGAAGATGTGATGCTCCATTGCGCTTATCACCCTCTGTGCATGCACGGTGCTCCACTCATGGCTTTCTTTGGCGTGCCACTCACGGGCAAGGGCTTCGAACGTATTGGAGGCAGCAATCTTTGCTGCCAGCTTGTCAGCTCGTCGCACGATGCTGGGGTCGATGCCTTCCGAGAGCGCCTTCCTGGCCTCATCCCGCTTTTCCCTGGCCTGGCGGAGTGAGGTATCTGGGTAGACCCCCAGTGCGAGGGTCTTCTGTTTGCCGCCAAAACGGTAGGTCATGCGCCAGTACTTCGCGCCGTTCCCCATCACCCACAGGTACAAGCTGTTCCCGTCCGGGAAGGTGATGACTTTGCCGTCGTCGCGCGGCTTTGCGTTCTTCACGCCTACATCGGTCAGGGGCATGGTTGCGGTCTGCTGTTATCGATTTTTGGTGTTTTACCAGATAACAGCGGAAATAACAGCAATCCGACCCGGCTGCTACGGGATGTTGTGGGACTGCTCAGGACAACAAAAAACCCGCAAAGCCTTGCGCCATGCGGGTTTGGTGGATGTTGCCGGACTGCTGTGGACTTCAGTGTGGCGCCCCCGACAGGAATCGAACCTGTAACTGCCCCTTAGGAGGGGGCCGTTATATCCATTTAACTACGGAGACTCACGGGAAAACTCAGCTGGTGCGGTCGACGGCCTGATGCACCAGATCGCACAGTGCCTGACGGGCGTCGGTGTCGGGCAGGATCGAAATGGCATCCTGCGCGCGGTGCACGGCGGCCCAGGCCTGTTCGCGGGCATAGTCGAGCGCGCCGCTGGATTGTACCGCAGCCAGCACCGCATCGAAATGGTCGCGGTTCGCCTGCTCCAGTGCCTGGCGCACGACGGCAGCCTGTTCCGGCGTGCCCTGGCGCATGACGTAGATCAGCGGCAGCGTCGGCTTGCCCTCGGCCAGGTCGTCGCCGAGGCTCTTGCCGATGGTGTCGGCGTCGCCCGAGTAGTCGAGCACGTCGTCGATGATCTGGAACGCGGTGCCGAGCTCGATGCCGTAGCGGGCCAGGGCTTCTTCCTGCTCCGGCGTGCCACGGGCGAGGATGGCGCCCAGCCGGCCGGCGGCCTCGAACAGCTTGGCGGTCTTGTACTGGATCACGCGCAGGTAGCCGGCTTCGTCGATACTGGTGTTGCCGATGTTCAGCAGCTGCAGCACTTCGCCCTCGGCGAGGACGTTGGTGGCGCCGGCCATGACTTCGAGCACGCGCATGCTGTCGGTGGCGACCATCATCTGGAACGCGCGGGTGTAGATGAAGTCGCCGACCAGCACGCTGGCGGCGTTGCCGAACATTGCGTTGGCGGTTTCGCGGCCACGGCGCAGGCTCGATTCGTCGACGACATCATCGTGCAGCAGCGTGGCGGTGTGGATGAATTCGATCATCGCCGCCTGCTCGTGCACACTGTCGCCGGACAGACCGAGCGCACGCGCGGCCAGCAGCACGACGGCGGGGCGCATGCGCTTGCCGCCGGCGTTGATGATGTAGTCGGCAACCTGCCGGATAAGCACTACATCAGAATGCAGGCGACGACGGATGACCTGGTCGACGGCTTGCATGTCGTCGGCAATCAGTTTTCGATACAACGGGTTAGGCACGGCAGACTCGACTCGGAAACGCGCGGAGAACGTTCGGATTGTAACAAAAAGCGCGGGACGCGTGATGCTGTCTGCGTAACGGGCTGGCTGGCGCGGCGAAGGGGGCAGAACGGGTCGGGAAAGTTGACGCCAATCAGCGACTTGCGTATCCTCTTGCCTCTTCCGCGAATGGTTCGTGGAAGTTTATTGGAGTTCAATGTCTATGTTCGCGGTCGTAAAAACCGGTGGCAAGCAATACAAAGTTGCCATTGGCGAAAAACTCAAAGTAGAACAGATACCGGCAGACATCGACAGCCAGATTGTACTGGACCAGGTACTGATGGTTGCTGATGGTGAGCAGGTTGAAGTCGGTGTCCCGCTGGTGGCTGGTGCCACTGTCAAGGCCACTGTGATTTCCCATGGTCGTGGCGACAAGATCCGCATCTTCAAGATGCGTCGTCGGAAACACTACCAAAAGCATCAAGGCCACCGCCAGAACTATACCGAAATTCGCATCGACGAAATTTCGAAGTAATCCAGGAGCAGAATCATGGCACACAAAAAAGCTGGCGGTAGTTCACGTAACGGCCGCGACTCACAGGCAAAACGCCTCGGCACCAAGGTGTTCGGCGGCGAGCTGATTCCGGCTGGTTCGATCATCATCCGTCAACGTGGCACCCGTTTCCACGCTGGCGAAAACGTCGGTTGCGGCAAGGATCACACCCTGTTCGCCAAAGTCGACGGCTATGTGAAGTTCGTGACCAAGGGCGCGCTCAAGCGCAAGACCGTCGTCGTCCTGCCGTATACCGGCGTGGAAGAAGCGGTAGCAGCCTGAGCCACAGGCAGCGCATGCCTGACTGCTGACAAGGTCGGGTCGCACCGGGCGCCCAGCGCCCCCCGTGGCAGGATTTGTCAGCAGTGGCCCTATCCTTGTGATAGGGCTTTCGTTTTTCAGGAGACGGCGCACTGGCGCCGTCCGGCTGCCCCGCCTGCGCGCGCGGCGCATCCCCACCGCGTACCGGAGACACCATGAAGTTTATTGACGAAGCGAAAATCGAAGTAGTCGGCGGCAGGGGCGGCAACGGCTCCGCCAGCATGCGGCGCGAAAAGTTCGTGCCCAAGGGGGGCCCGGACGGTGGCGACGGCGGTCGTGGCGGCAGCGTGATCGCTGTTGCCGACAAGGATATCAACACGCTGGTCGACTACCGCTTCGTCAAGAAGTACATCGCCCGGCATGGCGAAGGTGGCCGTGGCGCCGATTGCTACGGCAAGGGCGCGGACGACATCATCCTGCGCATGCCGGTCGGCACGGTCATTGTCGACCAGGTGACCGGCGAACTGGTCGCCGACCTGACCCACGACGGCCAGCAGGCCGTGCTGGCCAAGGGTGGCAAGGGCGGGCTGGGCAATATCCATTTCAAGAGTTCCACCAACCGCGCACCGCGTCAGACCACCAAGGGTGAAGAGGGCGAGGAGCGCGCGCTGAAGCTGGAACTGAAGGTGCTGGCCGACGTCGGCCTGCTCGGCATGCCGAACGCCGGCAAGTCGACCTTCATCACTGCCGTGTCGGCTGCGCGACCCAAGGTCGCCGATTACCCGTTCACCACCCTGCACCCGAACCTGGGCGTGGTCCGCATCGACGAGAACCGCAGCTTCGTCATCGCCGACATCCCGGGCCTGATCGAGGGTGCAGCCGAAGGCGCAGGCCTTGGTCACCGCTTTCTCAAGCACCTGCAGCGTACCGGTCTGCTGCTGCATATCGTCGACCTGTCGCCGTTCGACCCGGAAGTGGACCCGGTGGCCGAAGCGCGCGCCATTGTCGAGGAGCTGCGCAAGTACGACGAGCATCTGTACAACAAGCCGCGCTGGCTGGTGCTGAACAAGCTCGACATGCTCGACGAAGCCGACCGCATCGAAAAGACCCGGGCCTTCCTCGACGCCTATGGGGTCGACTTCACCGTCGACAAGCTGGCTGACTACGATCCGATGCAGCCGCGCCTGTTCACCATGTCGGCACTGACCGGCGAGGGGACGCGCGAACTGTGCTACGCGATCATGACCCATCTGGAACACGTGCGCGCCGCCGAACGCAGCGAGGAAGAACTCGCCGCCGCCGAGCAGCCGTACAACCCGGCCGCCTGATTCCGCGCATGCGCGACGATACGCTCGCCGATTTTCTGGCGCCGGGACTGTTTCCGGCCGACCTGCCGGCGCTGAGCGATCTGCTCGGCGCCCGGCAGGTGATCGATGCCCTGATCACGCTGTTTCGTGGCGGGGAGGACGAAGTGCTGGTCCGGCTGCTGGTGCTGCGCGAAATCGGCGCCCGCGCCGGCGCACCGCGCTGGACGCCGCAGGATCTGCAGCAGCGCTTTGCCTATCTGAACCCGACCAAGCTCGACACCGTGCTCAAGCGGCTGCGCGAGAACGGCCTGCTGCTGTGGCACGCCGACAGCGGCGACTACCAACTGGCCGAACATGCGCGCCGGGTACTGGCGGCGCTGGCCACGCTGGTGCAGCTGGACGGCGACGATGCCGAACTCGGCTATCTGGCCGGACAGGTGGCTGCCGGTCAGGCGATGGGCGAAGTCAGCGGCGAAGCGCTGACCCATCTGCTGGCCCGGCTGAACGAACTGCATGCCGAGTTCGAGGAAGCCCTTGAATCGCAATCCGAATTCCGTATCCGTGCGGCCCAGGGCCGGCTGGAAGCGGTATGGCGCTGGGTGGCGCGCGGGACGGAAGTCGTGCGAGCCATCATCCGTGACGATACCCAGGACCTGAGCACACTGGCCGCCGCGCAGCAGGTGGCCTATGCCCAGGCACGCATGCTGCATCTGGCCGGCACTTTCCAGCGCCGGCTGGCGCAACTGGCGGTGCAGCGGGTCCATCTTGGCCAGAGCGGCCTGACCTCGACCGATATTGCCGGCTGGCTGCGCACGCAGAGTGCGCCGGCACTGGCCGGCCTGCTGGATGGCGTGCTGTCCCCGCCGCCGCTGGCGGCTTTCCTGTCCACGCCGGAACTGGCCGATGTGGCCGAATACGAACTGATTGCCCGCGAGCGGGTAGTGGCGGCGACCACCGGACTGCCGCCGTCGCGCGCGACCGACGATGCCGAGCCGCAGGCGGCCGAGCGGCAACAGGAGGCCGACGCCTTTCTCGAAGCGCTTGACGCGCTGCCGCCGGGCCGGATGGCGCCGATCGCCGGGATCGTGCTGGCCGACAGCTATGCCGAGACTGCCTATCGCATGTCGCTGCTGGCGCTGCTGGGTGACCCCGAGCCGGGCGATGATGCCGGCGCGCTGTCGCGGCTGGCGACCGCGCCGTGGGCACTGGCCGGTGGCGAGGGCCTGACCCATCCCGATCACCCCGAAATCGCGTCGCTGTCCGACGCGCAACTGATTCCTTTTACTGATCGCTGAGCCGCATGGACGCTGACCTTGCAACGCTTTCCGCGCGACTGATCGCGCACCGCACGCTTCCCCGCAGCGACAAGCTGGTTCGCCGCGCGCTGATGGACGAGGTGTTCCGCCAGGCGCTGGACGAACGGCTGGCCCAGGTCGGGCTGTCCCTGGCCGACAACCCGTACGCGGCTGAAGTGGCGGTCTGCCTGCAGCCGGCGCAGCATGAGGCGGTGTTCGGTCAGGGCGAAACCTGGCAGAACAATACGCTGGAGCTGCCGCGCGACGCAGTGGCGCTGCTGGTGGTGCTGTGGGCGCTGATCGTGCTGCCGAAGCGCGAGCGCCAGCATGCGCGGGTCGAAGCCGGCCGCGAGTCGCAGCATGACATGTTCGGCGAAGGCAAGCCGATCGCCACTGGCGACGACGTGTCGGTCGGCGTCAACGAGGAGGCGATCTACGCCGACTTCGGCAATCTGCTTGGCGGTCGCACCAAGTTCAGTGCCAACCTTGGCCGGCTGGTGAACCTTGGCTTTATCGTTCGCCGGCAGAAGCTGCTGACCGAGGGGCCGCTGCTGGATACGCTGATCGACTACGGCCAGCTCGCACCGCGCATCCTCGAAGGCGCGCTGTCCGAAGTGCTGCTCAAGCGCCGGCAGGACGCCGGCCTCTGAACCCGGGGCTTGCCCCGCTCCCTGTCCTTACTGGAATCCGGTCCAACGCATGTTTCAACTCCGCGCCCTCGAAATGGTTCATTGGGATTACTGGCAGCGCCTGACCGTGCCGCTGGACGCCCAGATCGTCACCATCACCGGCCCGAACGGCTCCGGCAAGACCACGCTGCTCGATGCGCTGCGGACCCTGCTGGCGCTGCGTTGTTCCGGCAAGCGCGACTACAAGCGCTATGTGCGCAACAATCGTTCGCCATTCGCCTGGCTGCGCGGTGTGGTCGACAACCCGCGCCGGCTCGAATCGGGCCTGTACCCGACGCCGTTCTTCCCGCTGATGAGCGAACGCGTGACCCTGCTGTGCCGGGTCAGGAAACAGGGCGGCGACTGGGTACGCCATTACGCAATTCTGGAAGGCGATGTCCCGCTTGGCGACGAGATGGAAGCCGGCGTCACCTGGCTGGGCGTGCATGAATACCGCCAGCGGCTGGAGGCAGCCGGCCTGACGCCGGCAATTGCCGAGGTGCTGGCGCTGGAGCAGGGCGATACCGACAAGCTGTGTGAATACTCGCCGCGTGCGCTGCTGGACCTGGTGTTCCAGGTGTTCGGCGACAAGGCGGTGCTCGATCACTATGCCGCCGCCCGCGATGAACAGGTGCAGACCGAGATCGAACTGGCCGAACTGGCCAAACGCCGCGATGTGCTGGCTGCACGGGTGGAAAACGCCGTCGGCCGCGCCAATCGCTATGTCGAGTGGCGTGCGCTGCAGGACGAGATCGCCCGGCTGGAAAGCGAAGTGCTGCCGACACTCGGCTATATCGAGGGCCGGGGCAAGCTGCGCCAGCACTGGCGTGACGAACGCGCGGCGCGCGCGGCCTGGCGCCGCGAGTGCGAGGCGCAGACGCTGGATCAGGCCGATCTGGCCGGGCTGGCACGGGCCGAGGCGCAGGCTGATGCCCGTCGTGTCGCGGCCAGCGATCACTACCGGCAGGTGCTGGCCGAGTTCCAGTCGGTGCGCGAGGCATGCGCCGGGCTGGACGCGCAACTGAAAGAGCGTGACCGGCTGCAGGCGCTGTCCGGCAAGGACTGGGGCGATGACCAGGCCCGACTGGCCGCCCGGCATGAAATGCTGCGCCAGGAAGCCGCCGCGCTCGGCGCCAGTCTGAAGGCCCGGCGTGACGAGCGCGAACAGCTCGGGGTCGAACGTGCGGCGCTGTCCTCGGGTGGCCGGCGCGCACCGGACGAGGTGCGGGCGTTCCGCATCGCGCTGGAAGAGCAGGGCGTCGACCATGGGCTGCTGGCCGAGCGGGTCGAAGTCACCGATCCGGACTGGCAGATCGCCGTCGAGTCGCTGCTGAAACCGTATCGCCATCTGGTGCTGCTCGGCAATCCGTCTGACCGCGAAACCGCGTTCGCACTCGGACGCCGGCTGCGCTACCGGCACTTTATCGTGCCGGATGCCGAGCCGGCACCGCGTGCCAAACCGGGCAGTGTGCTGGAAGTGGTGCGCTTTGCCTCGGCCGTGCCGGGCTGGCTGGCGCGCATTCTGAATGACACCCGGCGGGTCGCCGACGAGCGCGAAGGCGAGGCGCTGGGCGGCGAGTGGATCACGCCGGACGGTTATCTGCGCGAACGGCGCGGCGGCCGGCATATCGGCGTGGCCGCGCATGACCTCGCTTTTGGCGAGGCAGCGCGCCAGGCCCGGCTGGCCCAGGTCGAGGCCCGGCTGGAGCGGGTCAACCGTGACATCCTGGCCGAGGAAGAGCGGCAACTGGCACTGAATCGCGAAGCGCGCGAACTGGCCGAATACCTGGGCGGGGTCGATGCCATCCGCCTGCTGGAAGCGCGTGCCGACGAATATGCCGCACTGGAAGCCAGCCGCCGCGATCTCGCCGCGCGCGCCGCCGATATCGGCGCCGCCGTGGCGGCGGCGCAGGAGGCCGAGCGTCAGGCGCGTGACGAACACGACCAGGCCCGCCGCACGCACGAACGACGGGCGCTGAACCTGCAACAGCAGTCGCAGCGACTGTCAGCCCTGCAACTGGCCGCGGTCGAGGCGCGCCGCATGGTGCGCCGTGATCTGGCCAGTCTGCGCGATCTGGCCCGACGGCTCGACCCGCGCTGGCTGGATGCCGGGTATCTGGAAGCGCTGTCCGGTGAATTCGGTGATGCCGGGGATGCCGAGCACGCACTGCGTTATGCGCGTCAGCGGCTGGAACTGGGCGAGTGGGAGCGGGAAGAAACCGTGCTGACCAGCCGTGACCTGCTGCGCGACGAACTGGTCACGCTTGACCTCGACATGCAGAAACGCGGCGCGGAAGTGGAGCGCGCCAGTGCGCTGACCGACGAGGCGCGCAGCGCCTATGTCGGCAAGCTGCGCGCCACGGTACGCGCCTATGGCCGCAACCTGAAACGGCTGGGCGAGCTGTCCGGCATTGCGGTCGAGGCCGACTTGCCCGAGTTCGGCGACGACGACAGCCGCCTGCTGCAGGCCGGGCTGACCGTGCGCTTCAACTTCGACCACAAGGGCATGATGGGGCTGAATGACGGCGAGGCGTCCGGCGGGCAGCAGGTGATGAAATCACTGATCCTGCTGGTCGGACTGATGATGGACGAGTCCCAGCCATCCGGCTTCGTGTTTATCGACGAACCGTTTGCCCACCTGGACATCTTCAATATTGACCGGGTGTCGAGCTTCCTGCGCGCGACCGAAGCCCAGTACCTGATCACCACCCCGAATACGCACAACATCAATATCTTTGCGCCGAGCGAGCTGACGCTGGCCACGCGCAAGAAGCGGGCGGGTGAAGCGTGGGCGCCACCGTTGCTGCAGGTGCGGCGGAAGGGCAGCGCACCGGATACGCTGCCGGTTGACGAGCGCGCGGATCGTTGAGCGCCGGGAACCTCCGGGTGAAAAGCGCGGCCCCGGTTATTGCCGATCCTTGTGGGACTGCCGGTCGCGGACGACCAGCCAGCGCGGTGTCCGGAATTTGACAATGCGGCGGTACAGCCAGATGTAGGCGGCAATGAACAGCAGTGTGGACAACTGCAACAGCCGGGTGTTGTTCCAGAACAGTACTGCCGGTATTACGCCCAGCGATGACAGCAGCCACAGGTACGGCGAGGTCATCGAGTTGCGGAACAGCTTGTCGGCCGGGCGCGAACTGCCAACCGTCCATTTCATCAGCCGCTTGTAGATCAGCTGGTGCAGGTGGGCGGCATCCGGCATGCCCGGGTTCGAGCGCCGTGACGTCCGGCGCAGCACGGTGAATGTCATTTCGACGACCGGGTAGCTGACCAGCAGCAGCGCAAACCAGGGTGATACCTGAGGGTTGCGTGCGACCAGCAGGATATCGAGTGCGGCGATCAGGAAACCGAGCAGATAGGCACCGCCATCACCGAGAAAGATCAGCCCGCGCGGCCAGTTCCAGAGCAGGAAGCCCAGGCAGGCTCCGATGCCGGCTATTGCGCATGACCAGATCAGGTGGTCGCCGAGCAGGAAGGCGACATAGGCAATGCCACCCAGCATGATGGCCGCGACGGCTGTCGCCAGCCCGTTGTAGCCGTCGATGAAATTCATCGCATTTGTGACGCCGCAGATGGCGATCAGTGTCAGCGACAGGGAGACGGCCGGGTAGCGCAATGCTGCCTCCAGGACAGGGATGTCCAGCCGCGTAATCTGGACGCCGAGCAGCCACCATCCCAGTCCCGCTGACAGCAGGATCCCCGCCATGCGCAGGCCCAGCCCGCCCTGTTTGGACATGTCTTCATACAGCCCGCTGAGGAAGGCCGGCAGCGTGACTGCCAGCAGCCCCAGGTAGGCGGTGTGAAGTGGCGAGTGCCGCAACCACAGTACCAGCCAGCCAGTGCCCAGTGCGATGAGCAGCGCGACACCGCCGATGCGGGGCACCGGGGCAACATGGAATTTTTGCACGCCTGACAGGTCGGAGTCCGCACTGAGCCGGGCATGAAAGTGACTACTGCGTACCAGCCACAAGGTAAGCATAAAGCTGGTCAGTAGAGTGGATACGAAGAGAACCATACCGATATTCTAACGGATTGGGCTCTCCTGACGCGGAAAGCTGTAGATGAAAATCCGCGAAAAAACAGTGGGGTGGATCTGTTCTGATAAAAGGAGCTGTTTCCACCATGTGCATTATTACTGACTGACACTCTCGGCCGAAGTTGGGCGGGCTTGGCGCAATCTGGAATTTTCCAGCTCAGCGAGCATGGTAAATATCTGGCAAGCAGCAGTATGGATATTCACTCCGGATAGTTACCCATTTCGCTCAATAACCGTGAGGATTGTCGCATTGCCATCGCCATGTATCCGCACACATGGCATCCAGTCCGCGTGTCGCTTTCCAGCCCAGTTCCCTTTCTGCCCGAGCGGGATCGGCATAGCAGGTAGCCACGTCGCCTGGACGACGGGCAGCAAGGACATGCGGGACCTTGCGACCGCTGACTCGCTCGAAAGCATGTACGACATCCAGTACTGAATACCCGCGCCCGGTGCCCAGGTTGCAGGTGTGCAGCTGTCCGGCGGGGGTGTTGCCCAGTGCCTCAATGGCCCTGGCGTGGCCAACCGCCAGATCGACCACATGCAGATAGTCACGCACGCCGGTCCCATCCGCTGTCGGGTAGTCATTGCCGTATACCGACAAGAATTCCCGCTTTCCGACGGCGACCTGTGCAATAAACGGCATCAGATTATTGGGAATACCCTGCGGGTCTTCCCCGATCAGCCCGCTCTCGTGCGCCCCTACCGGATTGAAATAGCGCAGGATCATGATCGACCAGTCCGGCTCTGCGCGGTGCAGGTCGCGCAGCATGTCTTCGACGATCAGCTTGCTGCGGCCGTAGGGGTTGGTCGCGGACAGCGGAAAGTCTTCGGTGATCGGTACCTGGTGCGGGTTGCCGTATACCGCGGCGGAAGAGCTGAACAACAGGGATTTCACGCCATGGCTGCGCATGGCTGTCAGCAGGGTGAGTGTGCCGCCGATATTGTTGTCGTAATAGCTCAGTGGCGCTGACACTGACTCGCCCAGAACTTTCAGCCCGGCAAAATGGACGACGGTGTCAATGGTGTACCGGGTAAACAGCTGCTCCAGCGTGCCGGCGTGACGGATATCACCCTCCACGAAGATCAGCGGCTTGCCAGTGATTCGTTCCACCCGGTGCAAGGCTTCCCGGCTGCTGTTGCACAGATTGTCCAGCACGACCAGCTCGTAGCCAGCCTCAAGCAGTTCGACACAGGTGTGGCTGCCTACATAACCGGCGCCACCGGTAACAAGAAGGGTGGTCATGGCGGTGTGACGGCATTTTAGAATGGTTGGATGGCGGAAGGAGCCGGCAGGCCCCTTCCGCCAGGCACAGCATCAGAACAGCTGTTCCTTCACGTTCTCGACCGCATCGCGCGCCGAGTCAGGCGGCGGCGTGCTCGGGCTGGCTGCCGGGTCGGCTTCATTGCTTTCCACCGAACGGCTGGCCTGGTTGTTGAGGCCGAGCTCCGGACTGGTCTGCAGGAATTCCTGATAGTAATACTCGGGCTGTCCGTGCAGGCCGGCACCCGGCTTGACCACGATGCCGCTGGGCACCGGCAGCTCGACTTCCGGTACGCTCTTCAGCGCGTGGCGCATGTACGAGATCCAGATCGGCAGCGCGGCGCCGCCCCCGGTTTCCCCGCCGCCCAGCGATTTGTTGTTGTCGAAGCCGACCCAGGCGATGCCGACCAGCTCGCCGGGGGCGAAGCCGGCGAACCAGGCATCCCGCGAATCGTTGGTGGTGCCGGTCTTGCCGGCCAGGTCGCTGCGGCCGAGCGACAGCGCGCTGCGACCGGTGCCGAACTTGACCACGTCCTGCATCAGGTTGGTCATGATGAACGCGTTGCGCGGGTCGATGACCTGCCTGGCGTTCTGGCCGGCCACGATCGGGGCGGTCTTGGCCAGCACATGGCCCAGACTGTCCTCGATGCGGTCGATAAAGTACGGCTTGACCTGCCAGCCGCCGTTGGCGAACACGCTGTAGCCCTCGGCCATGCCGAGCGGCGTCACCATGCCGGCGCCGAGCGCCATGGTCAGGTAGGCCGGATGCTGCTTGGGGCCGAAGTCGAAACGCTGCAGATACTGCTGGGTGTAGTCGGTGCCGGTGGCCATCAGCACCCGGATCGACACCAGGTTCTTCGACAGGGTCAGACCACGGCGCAGCGTCATCATGCCGGCGTAGCGGCCGTCATAGTTCTTCGGTTCCCAGCGCTGGCCGCCGATGGTCTGCGGGTCGATGACCAGCGGAGCATCATTGACCAGCGTGCTCGGGGTGAAGCCGCGTTCGAGGCCGGCCGAATAGATGAACGGCTTGAAGCTCGACCCCGGCTGGCGCCAGGCCATGGTCACGCGGTTGAAGTGGTTGCGGTTGAAGTCGAAGCCGCCGACCAGCGACTGGATCGCACCGGTCTTCGGGTCGACGGCGACGAATGCCCCTTCGACCTTCGGCATCTGGGTGATCGACCAGCCACCGTCCTCATCCTTGGTAATGCGGATGATGGAACCGGGGCGGATGCGTTGCGCCGGCGTCAGTTTCGGCGACAGGAAACGCTGGGCAAAGCTCAGTGCCCGCCCCCTCAGGTCCACCTTGTCGCCGCCGCGCAGATAGACGCTGACCAGCGTTGGCGAGGCTTCGAGTACCACGGCCGGCTGCAGCGAGCCCGAGTCGCGAATGGCGGCGAGCGCATCATCCAGCGCTTCGTCACGGTCGGCGCCTTCCGGCAGCGCGGCCAGATCGATGAACGATTCCGGTCCGCGATAGCCATGGCGGCGGTCATAGCTCATCAGCCCCTCGCGCACGGCGTCGAATGCCCAGCGCTGCGGGTCCGATTTCAGCGTGGTGTACACGCGGAAGCCCTCGGTGTAGGCGGCTTCCTTGTAACGGGTATACATCGACTGGCGCACCATTTCCGCCACGTACTGGGCCGGCACCGAGAAGTCCTCGTTGCGGCTGGCCAGCTTCAGCTTCTCCTGCTTGGCGGCCTCGTACTGGTCGTTGTCGATGAAGTTCAGCTCGCGCATGCGGCGCAGCACGTACAGTTGGCGCAGGTGCGCGCGTTCCGGATTCACTACCGGGTTGTACGAGGACGGTGCCTTCGGCAGGCCGGCCAGCATGGCCATTTCCGCCGGGGTCAGCTGGTCCAGTGTCTTGCCGAAGTAGATCTGTGCGGCCGAGGTGAAACCGTACGCGCGCTGGCCGAGATAGATCTGGTTGTAGTACAGCTCCAGAATCTGGTCCTTGGACAGGTTGTGTTCGATCTTGAATGCCAGCAAGGCCTCGTTGAACTTGCGGGTGAAGGTCCGTTCGCTCGACAGGAAGAAATTCTTCGCGACCTGCATGGTGATGGTCGAGGCGCCGGAGCGGATATGACCGGTGGTCACGTTGGCCACCGCCGCGCGGGCGATGCCGAGGTAGTCGATGCCGCCGTGTTCGTAGAAGCGCTCGTCCTCGGCAGCGAGAATGGCCTTCTTCATCAGCGGCGGGACTTCGCCGATCGGGGTGAACGAGCGACGTTCCTCACCGAATTCGCCGATCAGGGCGCCGTCTGCGGTATAGACGCGCAGCGGGATTTTCGGGCGATAGGCGGTCAGGACATCAAGGCTGGGCAGGCGGGGATAGGTGACGGCAATGCCGACACCAGCCAGACCTGCGCCGATGACGATCAGCACCGCGACAATCAGGGCGATGCCTCCGAGCAGTCGGGAAAACATGTGCGGTGAAACTTCCGATGGGAAAACAGCGCAGTATAGCGCCAGATGGTCCGCCTGCCATTTTCGTTGCGAACAGATACGATTGAGGCCCGCTCGGCCATGACGGCTGCGTGGGCCTTGGTTACAATGCGGCCCCATGACGGCAGGCAACTACATACTTATTGGCCTGATGGGTGCGGGCAAGACGACTGTGGGTCGTCACCTTGCCCGTCTGACCGGCCGAACCTTTCACGATTCCGACCACGAGGTCGAATCGCGTACGGGCGTGCGCGTGACCACCATCTTCGAGATCGAGGGCGAGAACCGCTTTCGCGAGCGCGAAAAGGCGGTGATCGCCGAGCTGATGCAGCGTGACGGCATCGTGCTGGCAACCGGTGGCGGTGCGGTGCTCGACCCGGACAACCGTGCGGCGCTGAAGGCCGGCGGCACGGTCATCTATCTGCGCGCGACCATCGACGACCTGCTGATCCGCACGGCGCACGACAAGAGCCGGCCGCTGCTGCAGACCGGTGACCCGCGCGCCAAGCTCGAAGCGCTGTTCGCCGTGCGCGACCCGCTTTATCGCGAAATTGCCGACGTGGTTGTCGACACCAGCCGGCAGAACGTCGGCGTGCTGGTGCAGCGGCTGCTGGCCAAACTCAAGGAAACTCCCGAGTCATGATCACGCTTGACCTGACGCTGCCCGACTGTCGCTACCCGATCCATATCGGCCGGGGCCTGCTGGACCGGGCCGGCGAACTGATGGCACCGGTCCTGCCGCAGCCGCGCGCGCTGATCGTCACCAATGACGTGGTGGCACCGCTGTATCTGGCGCGGCTTGAGGCTTCGCTGGCGGCCGCCGGCATCCAGACCCGGGCCGTGGTGCTGCCGGATGGCGAGTCGCACAAGGACTGGCAGACGCTGAACCTGATTTTTGATGCGCTGATCGACATGCGCGCCGAGCGCAAGACCACGCTGGTCGCGCTGGGCGGCGGCGTGGTGGGCGACATGACCGGTTTTGCCGCCGCCTGCTGGCAGCGCGGCGCGCCGTTCGTCCAGGTGCCGACCACGCTGCTGGCCCAGGTCGATTCGTCGGTCGGCGGCAAGACGGCAATCAACCACCCGGCCGGCAAGAACATGATCGGTGCGTTCTGGCAGCCGCGGCTGGTGCTGGCCGATATCGCGCTGCTCGACAGCCTGCCGCCGCGGGAGCTGTCGGCCGGGCTGGCCGAAGTGTTCAAGTATGGCCTGATCGGCGATGCCGGTTTCTTCGACTGGTGCGAGGCGCAGGCGGCAGCGCTGATGGCGCGCGATGCCGATGCGCTGATCCATGCCGTGCGCCGCAGTTGCGAGATGAAGGCCGACATTGTCGGGCAGGACGAGAAGGAGCAAGGCGTGCGCGCACTGCTGAATCTCGGTCATACCTTTGGCCACGCGATCGAAGCCGGGCTCGGCTTCGGTGTCTGGCTGCATGGCGAAGCCGTGGCTGCTGGCATGCTGCTGGCGGCCGACCTGGCCGCGCAGCTCGGCCGCCAGTCCGCGGGCGAACTGGACCGGATCGAGGCCCTGCTGGCCGCGGTGCAACTGCCGGTACGCGCGCCGGACCTTGGACTCGACGCGTGGCTGTCGCTGATGGGGCACGACAAGAAAGTCGATGGCGGGCACCTGCGCTTTGTCGTGCCGGACGGCATCGGCCGGGCGAGCGTGGAATCGGACGTCGATGCCGATGCGCTGGCCCGGGTGCTGGGCGGTCGCTTTATCGCGCGCTGAACGGTATTTTCCCTGCTGCACCATGCTCATGGCTGCTGTATCAGCGGGGCGATCGGCATGGCGGAGCGAGGGGCAAATACCCTCACGGCGTAGCCGGTTTTGGTAATAATCTCCGCATAACACTTACTCAGGGGTGGGTGGAAAAGCGGCGATGATCACCATTGCCCGCGTGTTGCCGGCTGACGACCGGCCGTTCGCCCGCACCCGATTTCAGGGGGACTCTGCATGGACACCCGAGCCACGTCTGCGCTTGCCGCGCGCCCGTCGCAACCTTCCATCCTGCCGGGTTTTCCCTGCACCCTCTCCTGTTTTCCCTTCCGTGCCGCAAGACGACCCTCACCCCGGGCTGCCATGTCGAAGGCAAGCCCGTAATGACATTGGAAATCCGTATTTTCACTAATTGTCTAACAGTGCACGGTCGACGATGATCTGCCTGCATGCATGTGAGGAGAGCGCTTGCCATGGACTACGAGATTGAACTGCAAACCCTGATTAACGCCATGCTGCTGGTCAGCGTCAGTTATCTGCTGGGGCAATGGTGGCGACAGAACCGCTTCGTCAAAGCCAGCGCACGAGGCATCGATCCGGTCGGGGAGGCAGAGGTTTTCCTGTTCCAGGGCAAGGTTCGTCATGCCATCCGCGTACTGAAGGCTGCACTGGACGACGAACCGGGCAATATGTCGGTCAAGGTCGTGCTGCTGCGGGCGTTCGCCGATGGCAACTACATCCGCGAGTACAGCGAACTCGCACGCGAAGTGTCCGAACCGCTGCAGGGTGAACCGATCTGGCAGCAGATCCAGCGCACCGGGCGGGAAATGGAACCGGACAATCCGCTCTATCACTGCTGATAGCCAGTCGTACAAGCAAAAACCCGCCACACAGCATGGCGGGTTTTTTTCAAGCCCGCCGTGACGGCGGGCGTGGCTGGGCAGGGCTCAGGCGGCCTGCGGGCGGCCGATCGGGTAGTAGTCGATGCCGGCTTCCCTGACCGCTTCAGGCGAGAACAGGTTGCGGCCGTCGAAAATGACCGGTGTGCGCAGGCTGTTGCGAATCGCGGCGAAGTCCGGGCTGCGGTAGGCCTTCCATTCGGTCACGATGACCAGTGCGTCGGCCTGTTCCAGCGCCGTCATCGGCGTATCGGTAAAGCGCAGGCGCGGCTCGTCGCCATACAGCCGGCGGGCCTCGTCGATGGCCACCGGGTCGTGGGCCACGATGCGGGCACCGGCATCCAGCAGCGCGGCGATCAGGGTCCGCGACGGCGCTTCGCGCATGTCGTCGGTATCCGGCTTGAATGCCAGCCCCCACAGCGCGAAGGTGCGGCCGGACAGGTCGTCGCCGAAACGGGCCTTGATCTTGCGCGGCAGTACCGACTTCTGGTTCTCGTTGGCTTCCTCGACGGCGCTCAGCACGCGCAGGTCGATGCCGGCGGCATCCTTGGCTGTCTTCAGCAATGCCTGCACGTCCTTCGGGAAGCACGAGCCGCCATAGCCGCAGCCCGGGTACAGGAAGTGGTAGCCGATGCGCGGGTCCGCGCCAATGCCCTTGCGCACCATCTCGATATCCGCCCCGAGCACTTCGGCCAGGTTGGCCAGCTCATTCATGAACGAAATGCGGGTGGCCAGCATGGCATTGGCCGCGTACTTGGTCAGCTCGGCGCTCTTGATGTCCATGACCTGCAGGCGGTCATGGTTGCGCTGGAACGGTGCATACAGCGTGCGCATCAGCGCCAGCGCGCGTTCGTCCTCGACGCCGATGACGATGCGGTCCGGCCGCATGAAGTCGTCGATGGCGGCGCCTTCCTTCAGGAATTCGGGGTTGGATACCATGCCGAACGGCAGGTCGACACCGCGCGTGGCCAGCTCTTCGCAAATGGCGGCGCGGACCTTGTCTGCGGTGCCGACCGGCACCGTGGACTTGTCGATCACGACCTTGTAGTCGTCCATATGGCGGCCGATGGCGCGCGCGGCGGCGACGACATACTGGAGGTCGGCGGAACCGTCTTCATCCGGCGGCGTGCCGACGGCGAGGAACTGCACCGTGCCGAAACGGACAGCCTGCTCGACATCGGTGGTGAAGCGCAGCCGGCCGGCCGCCACGTTGCGGCGGATCATCTCTTCCAGACCGGGTTCGAAGATCGGGACGCCGCCCTGTTCCAGCGTGCGGATCTTGGCCGCATCCACATCCAGGCACAGTACGTCGTTGCCCACTTCCGCCAGGCAGGTGCCGGAAACCAGACCGACATAGCCGGTGCCTACAACAGTCACTTTCACGATTCGTTTGCTCCGACGTGATGATTCATCCGCAGTTTTTGCGGTGGGGAATGGCAAAACCGGCAGTTTATCACTGCGCGAATTAGCGTTCTTCAAGCAGCGCCGCATAGACGCTTTCCATGCGGGCCACCACGGTCTCCATCGAATAGTTCGTGACGCAGCGTTCACGTGCTGCCGCCCCGCGCACGGCGATCGATGCCGGATCGGCCAGGATCTCCTTCAGCACGGCAGCAATCCGCTCAGGTGCATGCGCCGGCACCCGCCAGCCCTGCACACCCGGTTCGAGCAACTCGGGCAGGCCGCCGACGTCGGACACGATGACCGGTTTGCCCATGGCCATCATTTCACGGCCGGCGTACGAGGCCATTTCCTTGTGCGACAGCACAAAACCGACATCCATGGCGCGCAGCACCGGCCGGACATCGGCCAGCAGGCCGGTCAGCGTCAGCTGTGGGCGCAGTCCGAGCGCATCGACGCGTTGCAGCAGATCATCACGCGGCGGGCGGGCGGCCGGCAAGGACCACATGCAGGCGGTTGCGCTGTTCGAACGGCAACAGCGATATCGCCTGCAGCAGGTCCAGCCAGCCCTTGTATTCCGAGGTACCGGCATTGCTGCCGAGCACCAGCGTGTCCGGTGCCAGCCCGGGCAGCAGTGCGGTACGTGCCTCCGCCGCCTGGCGGGCATCCGCCGGTGTAAAAAAGCCGGTATCGACACCAAGCAGCACGTCAACCAGCCCGGTCCTGGCATAGGGTGATGCTTCCAGAATGCGCCGTGCTTCCAGGCAGGTGCAAATGGTCCGGTCCGTGGCAAAGTGTGCGCGGATCGATGCGCCGAGACCGGAAATCGGCAGATTGTTGTGCTTGGTATAGACAACGCGCGGCCGCTGGCGGCCCATGCCGGCCATGGCCAGCATCACCAGCCGGTGGTCGGGCGAGCCGTTGACATGGACGATATCGAACCGCTCGTCACGCAGGATCTTTGCCAGCGCACGGCGTGCCGGCCACAGCCGTTTGAAATTGTTGCTGAAGTCGATGGCGAAGGCGTGCAGCGCCGGATCGGCCTCGGCCATGGCATGAAGCTGGCTGCCTGCCGGCGAGGCGATGCTGACCTCGTGCCGGGCTGCCATGGCTTTGGCCAGCCCGTTGATATAGGTGAAATGGCCGCCGCCGGAACCGTGGTGGAAATTGGTATAGAGGATTTTCATCAGGTCAGTGCTTGCGCTGTTTGAGCCAGTAATGGGCGGCGCCGAAAAGCGGATGGCGCACCAGCCACAGCTTTCTTGCGATCCAGTTTGCGGCCTTGCCCTTGTCGCCGATGCGGTACAGATGGCCCGGGTCCGATCCCGGGCGGTTCCGGTCGGTATCCCGGGTGGTGTACAGGTAGCGGAAGCCGGCCTGGCGGGCCACCTGCAGGTAGTCGTCATCGAAATAACCCTGCGGCCAGCACAGATGCCGGGACGCTTCGCCAAGTCGTGCATGCAGTGTGGCCTGTGACAGGGCCAGATCCTCTTGCAACCGCGCGGTTTTCTCTTCCCTGCTGGCGCAGACGCGGTCCCAGCGGGTGTGGGAGTGAGTATGGCTGTGGAACTCGAACGTGCCGGCGGCACGCATGCGTTCGATCTCGCTCCAGCGTACGGCGATATCGTCGGTATTGCCGGCCTCGATCAGTGCCTTGCTGTCCTCGCGGCTGGGGACGACGGCCGGGCTGGGCTCCCCTGCATGCAGCCGTGCCGGGCCATCGTGATTCCAGCCGGTAACCAGGAACATGACGGCATGCAGGCCGTAGCGCTGCAGGACCGGATGGGCATGGACATAGTTGTCCAGCAGGCCATCGTCGAAAGTCAGCACCACCGACTTCTTCGGTACCGGTTTGCCGGCCAGAAAAGCCTCGACACCGGCACTGCCGAGTGTGCTGTAGCCGTGTTCGGCCAGCCAGTGCATCTGCGCCGCGAAGTGCGCCGGGGTGATGGTCAGGGCACCCGGCACCGGGTTTACGTGGTGGTACATCAGCACCGGGAGCGTGCCGTTGCTGGCAAGGGACGAATCAGGCATGGGCAGAGGGCTTTACCGTTTCGGTGGCAGCGGTGGCAGGCGCCGGCTTCGACAGGGCGAGGAAGGCGACGACCATGACGCTGTATAGCGGAAAGATACGCGTATCGCGGAACATGTGCTCCGGCAGGCTGAATACCATGTAGCTCAGGCACCACAGCAGGCCCAGACAGGCAGGTACCCGGATGGCCGCCGGTGGATGCTGGCGCAGGCGCCGGATAAAGTAGGCCGCCGGTACGGTATAGGCCAGCAGTAGTGCCAGCAGGCCGGGCAGACCGTACATCGACAGTGCGGCCAGGTAGTCATTGTGCGGTTCGCCAAAGTTGTCGGCGACGAAGGGGGTCACCTGCCCGCTGAGCGCATAGGCATCCAGGAAACGGTGGAAGGCAACCGGATTGCCGATGCCGAGCCATGGCTCCTGCAGGAACATGTGCCAGGCGGCATTCCATAACTGCAGACGGATGCCGAGGGATGTGTCAGGCTGTTGCTTGAACGTGGCCAGGTCGTGCACGCCTTCCATAAGGCGAGCGTTCAGTGTGGGTTCAGTCCAGACAAACAGTCCTAGCAGCAGAGTAGCCAGCAGCAGGCCGGGCACCAGCCAGCGCAGGAGCAGGCGCTTGCCCATGCTGACGGGCAGCAGGATGGCAAAGGCCGGAACCGCCAGCCAGCTGCTGCGGGTCTCGGTGACCAGGGTGGCATACAGTGCCAGCGTACCGACGGCGAGCTTGGCTGCCATTTCCAGCTTTTCATGGCGGCTCAGCGTCCAGCCCAGTGAAACCAGCGACGCGAGGCCCAGCAGCATCAGCAGGTTTGCATAGCTGACAGCATTGACCTGGATGCCGGTGTGACTGAAGACGTTGCGGCCGAGGCCGAGAATGGGCACCAGAGTGATGGCCATCCCTGCACCAATGCCGGCGCCAGCCAGATAACCCCATTGCAGGTGACGCAACCGCTCCGGCACCAGTTGCAGCAGCAGCCAGAATATGGGCAGTGCCAGGGCAAGGCCGAGCTTCTTTTCCAGTTCCCGGCCATCGAAAATGCCGTGATAGGTAAAGGTTGCTGCCAATGACGCCACGGGCAGCAACAGGGCGACGCACAGGGGCCAGTATTCCCGCGCAAAGGCGGCAGGCGACGACAGGCCCAGACGCCTGTGGCAGGCCAGGGCGGCCAGCGCAAGCAGAACCAGCAGGTAGAAGCAGATCTGGCTGACTGGCTTGAATGCCAGCGACAGTGCCGGCAAGGCCAGGAGTGGGACAAGTACCGGCAGGCTCAGGTTGACAGGGCGTTTCATGAATGCAGGGAAGTGGCCAGTGTCTGGAAGAGGGTGAGATAGCGCCCGGCCATGATGCCGACCTCATGGTTGGCGCGTACATAACGGCAGGCGGCATCGACCATGGCTGCCGTGGCCGGACCGGCGGCTAGCAGCGTGTCGATATGGGTCGCCAGTGCATGGCTGTCGCCAACCGGACTCAGCAGTCCCCGGCCTTCGGCGAGCAGTTCTTTCAGGCCGCCGGCGTCGGTCGAAGCGACCGGCACCCGTGCCTGGAAGGCGTCGAGCACGCTGCTGCCAAGGCCTTCTTCACGCGAGCTCATGACAAAGACGTCGAACAGCGGGAACAGCGCTTCAACTTGCGGCTGGTGGCCGGGCAGCAGATAGCGATCCTGCAACCCGAGCCCGGCAACGCGTGCCCGCGCCGCGTCCAGCAGCGCACCGTGACCGAGATGCAGGAACACGACATCGTCGCGCCGGCCCAGCAGTTCGGCGGCGGCGTCGATCAGGGTGAACGGATCCTTGTCCTCGGCCAGGGCGGCGGTGGTCGCCACCACTTTCCGGCCATCGAGCCGCCAGGCTGCCGCGCAGTCGCGCACCCGTTCCGGGTCCGGCACGATCGGCAGCACGGCCGACGGAATGATGTGGACATCGTCAATGCCAAGACGGCGCACGCTGTCGGCGCAGGCCTGGCTGATGGCGACGACGGCATCCGCCTGGCGGTATTTCCAGGCGGTGAACGTGCCATGCAGCGCAAAGGCGACCCGGCGTGACATGACGATCGGGCGGCGGTGCGCCCAGCGTGTCGCGGCCAGCCAGGTCAGTGCGTGGCCGGTCTGCGCGTGCAGGATGTCGTAGTTGCGGCCATGCCGGATCAGGAAACGCACGATATCGAGCGGGCGCCGGCAGCCATGCACGGTCAGGCCTTCGCTGCCGGCGCGGGTGGCAAGGGTTTCGCCGTCGCGGCACAGCAGGTCGACCTCGTGGCCGGCATCGCGGAACGCCAGGCTGCTGAGCAGGGTCTGCCGTTCGCCACCGCGCCAGCCGCGCTCAAAGTCGAGTTCGAGAATTTTCATCGGGAAGCTGTCTCGGGCGGGTGAGCAGGGAAAGTTTGGCGTAGCGGTAGAAACTGCCGATGCCGGCGCCGACCGCCAGCAGCAGTCCTTCGCGGCCGTCGAGGAAGCCGCGCCGGAGCAGGTAGATGCGGATAAAGGTCCACAGGCCGTGACCGAAGGCGCCGGGCAGGCTGGCGCGCTTGCCGCGTGCGAACATCGCGGCGGCGGCATCGGACGAGTAGCGGTTCATCTTGGTGATGGCGCTGTCCAGATCCGGGTAGGTGTAGTGCAGCAACGGCTGGCTCAGCATGCCGGGGCTGCCATCAAACTGCACACTCTCATGGAGCGGCACATCACTGAAGCGGGCCCGGCCGTTGCGGAACAGGCGCAGCACCGGGTCCGGCCACCAGCCGGAATGGCGGATAAAGCGGCCGCAATAGCTGGACAGGCGCGGAATCCGGTAGGCGTCGTGGGCCGGGGCGGCGAGGAGGGCACGGATTTCCGCTGCCAGTGCCGGGGTGACCCGCTCATCGGCATCGATGCTGAGTACCCACTGACCACGGGCCAGGTCGAGCGCACGGTTTTTCTGCGGGCCGAAGCCCGGCCAGTCACCGGTCACGGTCACCGTGGCACCGTGAGCCTCGGCCCGGGCCACGGTATCGTCGCTGCTGCCGGCATCGACGACGATGATTTCGTCGGCGAACGCCACCGCGTCAAGGCAGGCATCGATATGCGCAGCCTCGTTTTTGGTGATCAGGATGACGGAAAGAAAGGGCGTCATGGGAGCGGGGGTCCTTGCCGGTCCGGTCACGGCTTGTGCCTGGCCTGGAACCAGGCCTTCATGTACTTCAGGTAGGCATACCACGATGCATAAGTGGCGGTGACCAGCCCGACCCGACCGTCCTTCCAGGCCTGCTTGACCACGTACCACTTCCAGAACGACGCAATGCTGCTGGCGAATGCCCGGGCCAGACTCGGCGAGACCTTCTTGAATTTCACCAGCCGCGTGGTGTAGTCGTTCAGCTTCTTGAAGATTTCATGAATGGTATAGAAGGTGTCGTGGCGGACAAAACCGGCAATGATGCGGGTGTCGGCGAAGCCGGCCGGCCGGTCATCGACCGGTGCATCATTGAAACGGGCGATGCTGCGGTTGAACAGGCGGACCGGATAGTCCGGCGACGACACCGGGTAGATCGCATGTACTTCCTGCCCGAGCACGAA
The DNA here is from genome assembly GCF_000620105.1 of Microvirgula aerodenitrificans DSM 15089. Classification (NCBI taxonomy): domain Bacteria; kingdom Pseudomonadati; phylum Pseudomonadota; class Betaproteobacteria; order Neisseriales; family Aquaspirillaceae; genus Microvirgula; species Microvirgula aerodenitrificans. The sequence goes on from NZ_JHVK01000028.1 coordinate 26,145, forward strand.
CCAGTGCCGGGTGATCCGGTAGGCCAGGGTCGGGTCGTCGAGTTCCTGCTTCAGCTTCAGGATGGCGTTGACGGTGGCCTCGTCGATGACTTCATCGCTGTCCATGCACAGCACCCAGTCATGGCTGGCATGGTCGATGGCAAAGTTCATCTGCGAGCCATGGGTCGAATACGGGCGGTACAGCGGGGTCAGACCGAATTTTTCCAGAATGGCCAGCGTGCCGTCGCTGCTGCCGGAGTCGACGACGATCAGTTCGTCGGCAATCCGGGTCAGCGGCTCGATACAGGCCTCCAGCAGCCGTTCCGAGTTGAACGTCAGTACGCAAACACTCAGTTTTTTCATGGTGGTCAATCGGTATTGTCTTGCGTCAATGGGGTTCGGCGGTGGCCGTAGAAGGTGCGGAACCAGTCGACGAAGCGTGCCAGCCCGGTTTCCAGCGGCGTGACCGGCCATTCGCCGATCGCCTGACGCAGCTTGCTGTTGTCGGCGCAAGTGGCGACCACGTCACCGTCCTGCATCGGCAGCAGGTTCTTGTCGGCGACCAGGCCCAGTTGCGCTTCCAGGGTTTCGATAAAGGTCAGCAGTGCGACCGGGTGGCTGCCGCCGATATTGAACAGCTGGTATGGCGCCCAGCTTGCGCCGGCGAGCGGGTGGTCGCGGTCGTAGGCCGGGTTGGCCGCCGGTGCCCGTGGCAGCAGGCGGGCGATGGCCTCGACGATATCGTCGATATAGGTAAAGTCGCGCTGCATCCGGCCGTGGTTGTAGACGTCGATCGGCGTGCCGTTGACCATCTTTTCCGCAAACTTGAAATAGGCCATGTCCGGTCGTCCCCACGGTCCGTAGACGGTGAAGAAGCGCAGGCCGGTGACCGGCAGGCCGTACAGATGGGCGTAGCTGTGCGCCATCAGTTCGTTGGCGCGCTTGGTCGCCGCGTAGAAGCTGACCGGCAGATCGACCGGGTCGGTTTCGGAGAACGGCAGGCGGGTATTGCCGCCATAGACGCTGGAGCTGCTGGCGAACAGCAAGTGCTTGACCTTGCCGTGGCGACAGCCTTCCAGGATATGGGTGAAGCCGGCCAGATTTGCATCGGCGTAGGCGAGCGGTGCCGTGATCGAATAACGGACACCGGCCTGGGCAGCCAGATGGACGACGACGTCGAATTCGCCCTGGGCGATATATTCGATCAGGCCCGGGTTGACCAGGTCCTGATAGATGAACTGGAAGCGCTCGAACTGGCTGAGCTGATCGAGCCGGGCCTGCTTCAGGCCGGGATCGTAGTAGTCGTTCAGATTGTCCATCCCGGTGACGGCATGGCCTTCGCCAAGCAGGCGCTTGCAGACAAACATGCCGATAAAACCGGCGGCTCCGGTGACCAGGATTTTCATTTATTCGTCCTATGGGGTCGGGGCGCCCTGTGTGGCGCCGGATGGCGGGCGAGCTTCAATTCGGATTGGCGGCGGCGCTGAACTGCATCCGGTACAGGCCGGCGTACACGCCGTCATGCGCCAGCAGTTCGGCGTGGGTGCCGGTTTCCACGATCAGGCCGTCGCGCATGACGATGATGCGGTCGGCTTTCTCGATCGTCGACAGCCGGTGGGCGATGACCAGCGTGGTGCGGTTCAGCATCAGTTGCTCCAGCGCGCCCTGCACCAGTCGCTCGGACTGGGTGTCGAGTGCGCTGGTGGCTTCGTCCAGGATCAGGATCGGCGCGTCCTTGAGGATGGCACGGGCGATCGCCAGGCGCTGGCGCTGGCCGCCGGACAGCTTCAGTCCGTTTTCTCCGATCCGGGTGTCGTAGCCGTCGGGCATCGCTTCGATGAATTCATGCGCATTGGCGGCGCGGGCGGCGGCGATGATCCGTTCACGGCTGGCCTGGCTGTCGCCATAGGCGATATTGGCGGCAACAGTATCGTTGAACAGCACCACGTCCTGGTTGACCATGGCGATCTGGCTGCGCAGGCTGTGCAGCGTCAGCGCATCGAGCGGAATGCCGTCGAGGCGGATCTCGCCGCTGGTCGGCGAATAGAAGCGGGGCACCAGGTTGGCGATGGTGGTCTTGCCGCTGCCGGAGCTGCCGACCAGGGCAATGGTCTCGCCGGGGCTGACGTCGAGCGAGAAGCCGTTGACCGCATCGCGCTCCCCTTCCGGGTAGCGGAAGGTGACGCGGTCGAATTCCAGCTTGCCGTGCGCGCGCTCCAGCGTGCGCGTGCCGCTGTCGCGCTCGCCGGGCACGTCGAGCAGCGTGAACACGCTCTCGGCCGCTGCCAGACCGCGCTGCAGCGTCTGGCTGACGCCGGTAATCCGCTTCAGCGGCGTGAACAGCATGATCATCGCGGTCAGGAACGACATGAAGTCGCCGGCGCTGAACCCGCCGTGGCTGGCGCGCACGCCGGCAAAGTAGATGATGATGGCCAGCGCCACCGACACGATCAGCTGGGTGGCGGCGGTATTCATCGAGCTGGCGGCGATCTGCTTGACCGAGTTCTGGCGAATGCCGTTGGCCGAAACCATGAAGCGCCGGGTTTCATGCTCATGGCCGCCATAGACCTTGATCACGCGTTGCCCGTCGACGGTCTCGCCGAGCACCTGGGTCATTTCCCCCATGTGCTGCTGGTTCTTGCGTGACAGCTTGCGCAGCCGCTTGCCGACCACGCGAATGCCGACGCCGACCACCGGGACCATGATCAGGCAGATCAGCGTCAGTTGCCAGTCAGTCCACAGCAGCAGGGCGAGCAGGCCGATCAGGGTGATGCCGTCGCGGACCACCACGGTAATGACGCTGAAGCCGGCGTCGGTCACCATGGTCACGTCATTGGTCACGCGCGAGATGACCCGGCCCGAGCTGTTGCCGTCGAAATAGCTGACCGGCAGTTGCATGAGTTTGACGAACATCAGCTCGCGCAGCCGCATGACCAGGCGGCCGGACAGCCAGGTCGAGGTGTAATCGTTGGTGAAGGACGCCAGCCCGCGCAGGGCAAACAGGCCGACAATGGCCAGCGGCGTCCAGATCAGTGTCTGCGGATCGCGCTCGACGAAGCCGCCGTCGATCAGCGGCTTCATCAGGCTGGCAAACAGCGGCTCGGTTGCCGACGCGATGATCATGGCCACGATGGTGACGATGAACACCCGCCAGTCTTGCCTCAGGTATCCGAGCAGGCGCTTGTACAGCGCCCACGAACCGTCGGTGGAGGGGTCGGTCATGGCGATCGGCTTCCGGGTAAAACCGGGTATTCTACTGCATCACGCGCTGGCCGCCGAGGGCCGGCGTGGCGAACGGGACGCTTCCCGTCGCCACGCCACGCTGCCGCTCATGCCGGCAGCGTGTTCAGCTGGGTCAGCAGATCGTGCACGCGGTCGGGGTCGTTGGTGCGCAGGATCTTGCTGACCACCGGCGAGATATGGTCGAGATGGGTATCCAGCACCACGCGCTTGACGCTGAGCAGATTGGCCGGCGGCATCGAGAACTTGCGCAGGCCCATGCCGAGCAGCAGGCGGGTCAGGCGGGCATCGCCGGCCATCTCGCCACAGATCGATACCGGCACGCCGGCCTTGTTTGCGGTCTTGATCGTATGCCAGATCAGGTACAGCACCGCCGGATGGGTCGGATCGTACAGATGGCTGACCGCATCGTCGTTGCGGTCGATGGCCAGCGTGTACTGGATCAGGTCGTTGGTGCCGATCGAGAAGAAGTTCACGTACTTGGCCAGCATGTTGACCGTCAGTGCCGCGGACGGCACCTCGATCATCGCGCCGACCTGCATGTCCGGATCGTAGGCCTGGCCGGTCGCGTCGAGTTCCTCGCGCGCCAGCGCCAACTGGGTCACGGCCTGGCGCAGCTCGGCGACCGAATTGACCATCGGGAACAGGATGCGCACCCGGCCATGCACCGATGCGCGCAGGATCGCACGCAGCTGGGTGCGGAACAGCGCCGGTTCGGCCAGGCACAGGCGGATGCCGCACAGGCCCAGCGCCGGGTTGTCGGCGGTAGTGTACTGCGACCATTTCGGGTTCTTGTCGGCGCCGAGATCGAGTGTGCGGATGGTCAGCGGCTGGCCGTTCAGGCGGGTGGCGACTTCGCGATAGGCATCGAACTGTTCGTCCTCGGTCGGCAGGTTGTCGCGGCCGAGGAACAGGAATTCGCTGCGGAACAGGCCGACGCCGACCGCGCCGGAGTTCAGTACGTCATCGACGTCCTGCGGCAATTCGATATTGGCGACCAGTTCGATCGGCGTGCCGTCCTGCGTCTGCGCATTGGACTTCTTGATGCTGGCCAGCTTGCTCTTCGCCACCCGCCACGAGCGCAGGCGACGGCGGTATTCGGTCAGCACCATGTCGTCCGGCGACACGATGATCACGCCCTGGATGCCGTCGACAATGACCAGCTCATCCTCGTTGATCAACTGGCGGGCAGTATGGGTGGCGATGATCGACGGCAGATCCAGGCTGCGGGCGAGAATGGCGGTATGGCTGGTGGCGCCGCCGACTTCGGTCACGAAGGCGGCGTAGTTGGAATCCTTGAAATAGACCATGTCGGCCGGCGACAGATCGTGTGCGATCAGGATCGCATCGTCGATCAGGTCATCGGCCTCCGGCAGTTCGCCATTGGCGCCGGCCAGGTTCTTGTAGATGCGTTCGACGACCTGCATCACATCCTGCTTGCGTTCGCGCAAGTAGGATTCCTCGATCTCGTTGAACTGCTCGATCAGCGCATCGGCCTGCTGTTTCAGCGCCCATTCGGCATTGCACTGCTCGCGCTCGATGACCACGCGCGGCTCGCGTGACAGGGCCGCATCATTCAGCAGCATGATGTGCAGACTGAGGAAAGCGCCGAGTTCTGCCGGCGCGTTTTCCGGGATGCTGCCCCACAGCATCTCCAGTTCCTTGCGGGTGGTACGGATTGCCTCGTCGAAGCGAGCCAGCTCGCCGGGTACCTCGCCCGGCTCGAGCTGATAATGGACGACGTCGATGCTGCTGTGCGAGATCAGGTGGGCGCGGCCGATGGCGATGCCGCCGCCAATGCCGATGCCGTGCAGGACGATGCTCATTCCCGAAGTCTTCCTAGAGCCAGTCAGGCTCTCCCTAGTGGTCCGGATGGAGAATTCCGCCCGGGAGGGTGACAAATCACGCTACACAGCCGCGTCGCACAGGATTTGTCAGCCGCCCGGCTCGGATCATTCCGATTCGTCGAAACGGTTGTTGATCAGTACTTCCAGCGCGGAAAGCGCATCGCTCTCGTCCGGACCGCTGGCCTCGACGTGAACGGTGCTGCCTTTGGCCGCCGCCAGCATCATGACGCCCATGATGCTTTTGGCGTTGACGCGCCTGTTGCTCCGGGATATCCAGATTTCGCTTTTGAACTTCCCCGCCAGCTGGGTGAATTTGCTCGATGCCCGCGCATGCAGGCCGAGTTTGTTAATGATCTGGATGTCTTTTTCAACCACGCCCGTCCCCCGCAACGATATACATGACGCCTTCCAGCCCGCCGGTCACCGCCTTGCTGATGACGGTCTCGAGCGACTGGCTGCTGTAGCACAGGGCCCGGACCAGCATCGGCAGATTGATGCCGGCAATGGCCTCCACTTGTTCTGCGACGATCAGCCGGCTGGCAATATTCGACGGCGTACCGCCGAATATGTCCGTCAGCACCAGCACGCCTTCACCCCGATCGAGGCGCTCGATCATGCAGCGTGCCGTTGCGAGCATCTGCTCGGGATCGTCATTCTTGTCTACCTGCATGTACTCGAGGTTGTCGATGTCGCGCTGCAGGACATGCCTGGCACAGTCGGCGAGACTGCGGCCGAGATCGCCATGAGTAATGATCAGGATGCCTACCATAGAGTGCCCTCGATAACACCGGCTCCGGCCGGCCTGGCACAGGATGCGTGCCGGTCAAACAGGATGTGAGCGTGTCATCATAATCCGGCTCGCGCGTGTCCCGCCACGCCCGCAGCACGCAGGGTGCGCAAGCCTTCACGGGCCAGCCGGTCCGCCATGTCGTCGTGACGCGTGCCGTCGCCGGCGCGCAGCCATGCCACGCGCCGTCCGGCGCGCACGGCGGCCAGGACCTGCGCGCCCTCGTCGGCCGCCGCCAGCGCGACCCGGTCGGCGTCGCGCCGGGCCAGATCGACGATGGCGGCCGGGACATCGGCATCGTGAAAAACCAGTTCCGCGCGCTGCAGCAGGCGCAGCGCCCTGAAAGTCATGTCGTCGGGGTCACCGCTGCCGGCGGCGATCAGCAGCGCTTCTCCCTTTTCCGGGGTGCCGGGGGCGGCCAGCCGGGCAAGGAAAGCCTGCCGGGCCTGGTCGATGTCACCCTGCAGGGCCAGTTCGGCGTCAGCGCTTTCCAGCGTGCTCTCCCAGAAATGCCGGCGTGAGTCGACATCCGGCAGGGCGGCCTTGACCTGCGGGCGCAGGGTTTCCGCCAGTTCGGCCAGCTGGCCGAAGGCGGCCGGCACGGCGGCTTCGATGCGGCTGCGGACCAGCCGCGCCAGTACCGGCGCGGCGCCACCGGACGACACCGCCATCACCAGCGGCGAGCGGTCGATGATGGCGGGAAAAATGAAATCGCACAGGCTCGGGGAGTCGACGACATTGATCGGCAGCCGGCGCGCGCGGCAGGCGGCGGCCACGGCGGCGTTCACGTCCTCGTCGTCGGTGGCGGCGATGACCAGTGCCGGCGTGTCGCCGTCATCGAGCAGGGCCGGGGAGAACTCACCGGGCCGGAAGTCGATGAGGCCATCGTGATGCCGTTGTGCCAGATCGGCGCAGAGCAGGGGCGCCAGCACGCGGATGCGGGCCTGGCAGGCGAGCAGCAGACGGATCTTTCGCATGGCGACGGCGCCGCCACCGATGACGGTGACAGGACGGTCGCGCAAGTCGAAAAAGACCGGGAGGTATTGCATCGGGCGCATCCGGTTCGCAGAGTCCCGGAATCATAGCATCCCGGCCCGCAGCGATCCGGGACCGTACCGGCAAACATAAACTGTCTTGTCATATATCAGAAAATCCGGCGATGACGGATGCGCGTCAGGCCAGCAGCGCCTGCCAGCCCCAGCTGATGGCGCCGCCGCCGGCAACCAGCCAGACAAACAGCACGGCAGCCAGTGCCAGCGGTCTGCTGCCGGCCTGGCGGACGGCGCTGGCGTGGGTGGTCAGGCCGAGTGCGGCCATGGCGCAGGCCAGCATCACGTCGTCGATGCGGATCAGGGCGGCGACCACGGATGGCGGCAGCAGATCCAGCGAGTTCAGCAGCACGCAGCCGACGAAGACGAAAGCGAAGACCGGCACGGTGATGCGGCGTGGCGTGTCCGGCGCGGCGCTGCGCGGGGCCAGCCACAGCGACAGGCCGAGCAGGAACGGCGCCAGCATCATCACCCGGATCATCTTGCTGACCATGGCACTGTCGGCCGCCTGCTCGCCGACGGCGCGGGCGGCGGCCACGACCTGGGCCACCTCGTGCACGGTGGCGCCAATATAGATGCCGAACTGGTTCTGGGTCAGCCCCGGCAGCGCCAGCTGGGCCATGGCACGCCACAGCAGCGGGTAGACGACCATGCCCAGCGTGCCGAACACCACCACGGTGGCGACGGCCACGGCGACATCGCGCTCGCGCGGCTGCAGGACCGGTGCCGTGGCCAGCACCGCAGCGGCGCCGCAGATCGAACTGCCGGCGCCGATCAGCAGCGCCGTGTCCCGCTCCAGCCCGAGAAAGCGCCGGCCGAACCAGCAGGCAAGCAGAAAGGTGCTGAGCAGCATGCTCAGGTCGGTCATGACCCCGGCCATGCCGACCGCGGCGACCTGCTGGAAGGTCAGCTTGAAACCGTACAGTGCGACCCCTGCGCGCAGCAGCTCGCCCTTGGCGAACAGCACCCCGGGACCGGCCGGGCCGCCGAGACGCGGATAGAAGGTATTGCCTGCCAGCAGACCGATCAGGATGGCGAAGGTCAGCGCGGACAGGCCGTTGTCGGCAAAGACGGGGACGCCGGCCAGGCGGATCGCCAGAGCGGCGATGACGGCGGTCAGCAGCAGGCCGGGGAAGCGGCGGCGCAGGGAGGATGGCAGGGCAGACAGCATGGGGACGGCACTATTCGGGTATCAGCACAGCCTGCAGGGTACGGAAACGTGCTGCATCAGAGAAACGCGTAATACCAATCGAGTCTATTCAAATTCCCGATAATGCTTTGGGGCCACCGGATCTGCACTGTGCCGGCTGCCCGCGCTGCCTGCTGTGGCGGAAATCAGCGTAAAATCACCGGTTTTGTTGCCGCTGGTCGCCCATGGCCGGCAGCGGTGTGCCCACTAAGGACTTTCCCAATGCAGACACGCGGACTTATTCAGGAACTCGCAGCGCGCGGTTTGATCGCGCAGACCACTGACGCCGAAGCACTCGAGGCGCGGCTGGCTGAAGGTCCGGTCACGCTGTATTGCGGCTTCGACCCGACGGCGGACAGCCTGCACCTCGGCCATCTGGTGCCGGTGCTGATGCTGAAGCGCTTCCAGCTTGCCGGGCACCAGCCGATCGCGCTGGTCGGCGGCGCCACCGGCATGATCGGCGACCCGAGCTTCAAGGCGGCGGAACGCAAGCTGAACACGCCGGACGTGGTGGCCAGCTGGGTGGAAAAGATTCGTGGCCAGCTGACCCCGTTCCTGGCTTTCGATGGCGATAACGCCGCCATCATGGCCAACAACTACGACTGGTTCGGGTCGATGAATGTGCTGGAGTTCCTGCGCGACATCGGCAAGCATTTCTCGGTCAACGCCATGATCCGCAAGGAATCGGTGCAGCAGCGGCTGAACCGCGACGATGTCGGCATCTCGTTCACCGAATTCAGCTACAGCCTGCTGCAGGGCTATGACTTCTCCGAACTGAACCGTCTGCACGGCTGCCAGCTGCAGATCGGTGGCTCCGACCAGTGGGGCAACATCACCGCCGGCATCGACCTGACCCGACGCCTGAACCAGCAGACGGTCTGGGGCCTGACCGTGCCGCTGATCACCAAATCCGACGGCACCAAGTTCGGCAAGACCGAAGGCGGTGCGGTCTGGCTCGATCCGTCCAAGACCTCGTCGTACCAGTTCTACCAGTTCTGGCTGGGGGTGGCCGATGCCGACGTCTACCGTTTCCTGCGCTTCTTCACCTTCATGTCGCTGGAAGACATCGCGGCACTGGAAGCGTTCGATCAGCAGAGCGGCAAGGCGCCGACCGCGCAGCGGGTGCTGGCCGAGCAGGTGACCGCGCTGGTGCACGGCGAAGCGGCGGTGGTCGCGGCGCAGCGGATCTCGCGCAGCCTGTTCAGCGAGGACATTGCCGGTCTGACCGAGGACGACCTGGGCCAGCTGGCGCAGGACGGCATGCCGCGGATCGATATGGCGCGCGGCACGTCGCTGATCGATGTGCTGGTGTCGGCGGGCCTGGCCAAGTCGAAGAGCGAGGCGCGTACCTTTATTGAAAGCCAGGCGGTGGCGATCAATGGCGTGAAGGCGACGTCGATCGACCGCCACTTCGAGGATGCCGACCGGCTGTTCGGTCGCTACACGCTGATCCGGCGCGGCAAGAAGCTGTACAGCCTGGTGGTGTGGCAGGACTGAGTACCCGCGGGGCGTCAGTCTTCGCACGCACCCGCAGCCCCCGGCATGTCCGGGGGTTTTTGCTGCCCGGCAGGCGAGAAAAAACCCCCGAATCCGTTCGGGGGTTTTCTGTCATGCCTCGCCGCTTATTTTGCGGCGTCGGCCATGTACTGGACGGCGGCGCGGAACTCGTCGTCGCTGCCGGTGAAGCCACCCTTCGGCGGCATCGCGTTCAGGCCCTTGGTGGCGATCTGCACCACTTCGTCCATGCCGGCCTTCAGACGCGGTGCCCAGGCTGCCTTGTCACCGAACTTCGGTGCGCCGGCGGCGCCGGAAGCATGGCAGGCCACGCAGACGCTGTCGTAGACCTTCTTGCCGGCCACTTGCGGATCCAGTGCGGCGCCGGCTTCCCCCCCGCCAACCGGCGGTTCGGTGAACTTGCCACCCGCGGCATTGCCCATGAAGGCCACGGCGCGCTTGATCTCGTCATCGCTGAGGTCGGTGGCGCCACCCTTGGCCGGCATGGCGTTCAGGCCATTGAGGGCGTGGGTCACCAGGGTGTCGTAACCCTGGGCGATACGTGCCGCCCAGGCGCCCGCATCGCCAAACTTCGGCGAGCCGGCCAGGCCGGTGCCGTGACAGGAGATACAGACGGCCTTGTAGACCTGTTCGCCGGTCCGCATACCCGGTGCTGCGTCGCTGGCGACCGATTCGCCAACCGGCTTCAATCGGGCGGCAACGGCCTCGTTGGACATGACTTCGGCATTGACGATCTGGCCGCTGGTTGCCAGCTTGGCGAGCAGCCAGATGGCCACCACGACAAGGGCAACGACGGCGACCAGAACGCGGATAACCGAGCCGGGGGCCATAGTGCTGTTCTCACTGCTCATTTTGTTCCGCCTCTGCAAACGAAAAATGACATAAAAATCTTTGGCGATTATACGAGAAGGGCAAGGCTACGCAAAGCTGCAACTGGACGGCCCGGTCAGGATTGTCTATCATGCGCCCTCTGACACAACGTCAGCCGCGTTACGGATGTCGCATCCGGGGCCGGCAGATTTTACCCATAACGGGTTGTGTCGACGACCTGCATCCGTAGCTCAGTTGGATAGAGTACTGCCCTCCGAAGGCAGGGGTCGCCCGTTCGAGCCGGGCCGGATGCGCCAGATACAGAAAAGCCGACATCGTCAGATGTCGGCTTTTTGCATTCCGGTCCGGTCAGGGCCGCCCGGAGAGAAACGGGCACCAGGGCCATGCCGGCCATTGGTGCCCGTTCCTGTTTCCGGATCAGAACCGGCTGGTCAGACCGATGCGGAACAACTGGTTCTGCTCACCGGAAGCCCCGAGCGAGGTCTTGTAGCCGATGCCCAGCAGCCACAGCTTGCTCAGACTGATGTCGGCACCCAGATCGACATTGACGAAGTTGCTCGACAGCGGATCGGTATTCAGGCGGTAGACCGGCCCGCCGACCAGGTCGGCATAGCTGAGGTCGACGCCACCGCTGTTGCTGAAGTTGTGTCCCCATTCAATGCGCAGAGTCGGCGTGACCATGCCCCAGCTGGTCGGCAGGTCGTAGCTCGAACGCAGGCCAAGGAACGAAGTGACATAACGCTGGGTCTGGTCGCCGTAGTGCAGTGCATACATGCCGCCACCGCTTTCGCTGAACGCATCGAAGCGGGTGATGGCGGCATTCAGCCGGCCGTACGGTGCCAGCAGCAGATTGCCCTGGCGATGCTCGTAGCTGCCGGTCAGCGAACCGAACACCTGGCTGGCATCGCGCGATCCGCGTGCATAACCGCTGGACGGATCGGCGGTGACATAGCGGCGCGAATCGAAGCTGATCCAGCTGTAGCCGAGCACCCCGTCGATAAACACCTGCGGCATCGGGTGGAAGCTGGCGTAGACGGCGGCGCTGATGGCATCGGCATCGCTGCGGGTATCGTCACTGCCGATCAGGCTGCGGTCGTTGCCGTAGCCCAGACCGACCCCGAGGGTGAGTGCGGACGACACCCGGTAGTCGAGACCGCCGCTGAGGCCGACAGTGGTGAAGTCGGTACCCCGGCCATGGCGGGTGTCGTTCGAGCCGAAGTTGACGAAGCCATCGGTCCAGAATGCCAGCGGTTCGCTGCTGCAGTCACCTGCCGCCGCGGACGGGGCGGCAGGCGCGGCGACGGCCGGGCGGCTGTCTCCGGCCGGGGCCGTGGTTGTGGCCACCTTGGTGGGGCGCTTGCTGCCGTTTGCGACGTCGCCGTTCGGTGTCTTGCCCGACAGGGCGTTGGCCGCCGCCGTGGCCAGATCGGCGACCGGAATGGTCGCGCCGCCGGCGCCTAGCTTGATGCCGAAGGCGTTGCCGTGGCAGGTGTTCTGGTGCAGTTGCTCGAGGCGACGGTTGAAGTTCGCCATCTGGGTGCTGGCAAAACGCTCGGCGGAGCGGTTCTGTGCATTGACCAGGCCGATCACTTCTGCATTCTTTGATGGGTCTGGACGAGCCTGAACGGTGAAAGTGACTGTTCCGCTGGCCGTGCTTGTCCCATTGCTGAGAGCAAATGTGGCGATGGCACTGCCCGAAAACGCGGCTGCCGGGATGAAGCGCAGCGTGTAGCGTGGCGCGGGTGCGGCGGCGCTCAGCATCATGCGCTGCACCGGGGCGCTGGCTGGCTGCTCCGTGACAATGATCGCCTGGCCGGCGGATGCCGGGGTCAGTGAAATCACCCGGGCGCTGGTGAATGGGCCACCAGTCGCGCCGTCAGTCAGGTCGACAGTCACGGCCTCTCCGACGCGCAGAGTACGGGCCGACGACACCACCGATGCCGGTTGTGCCGTCACGGTAATGCTGACAGTGGCCGGGCTGGAGGTACCGCTGGCATTGGTTGCGGTGTAGGTGAAACTGTCCGCCCCGGAATAACCGGCGGTCGGGGTGTAGGTGATGCTGGTGCCGCTGGCCGTGGCGGTGCCATGGCTGGCGGCGGAGGCAACGGCGACACTGGTGGCAGCCCCGCCGCCGAGGCTCAGCGTGATCGGATTGGCGCTGCTGTTGGCGGCGACGGTGGCGCTGACGGCACTGGCAATCGGAACCTGGGCACCAATGACCAACGTGTATGCCCGGGAGCCGGTTGCACTGACGCTGTCAGTGACGGTGATGGTCAGAGTGGACGTGCCGCCGGTGCTCGGCGTGCCGCTGATGACGCCGGTCGAGGTGTTCAGGCTCAGACCCGCCGGCAGAGTGCCGGCCGTGATGGCGTAACTGTACGGCGCGGTGCCGCCGGTGGTGCTGACCGTAACGCTGTAGGCGACGCCGACCGTGCCGTTGCCCAGCGAGGCCGGGGTCAGGTTCAGCGTCGGTGCACTGACGGTGATGCTGACGGTGGCCGGGCTGGAAGTGCCGCTGGCATTGGTTGCGGTGTAGGTGAAGCTGTCCG